>NZ_QPGN01000006.1:0-239522 GCF_003335205.1 Brachybacterium sp. JB7
CTGGGCCCCGATCCGCGCCTGGCCGAAGTCATGGCGCAGCGGCTCGCGGAGGCCGGAACCCACAGCGAGGACGCGGTGGTCATGGGCGTGGTCGGCACCCGGGATCCTGCCGGGCAGGCCATGGCCCACGAGATGGGCCGGGTGCTCGCCCGGCGTCTGGGCCGCGAGGTGAGCGTCGGCTTCCTCGCCGCGGCATCGCCCACCGTGGCCGAGGCCGTCGCGAGTCGGCGCGCCGCCGGCGCCCGCCGAGTCGTGGTCGCGAACTACCTGCTCGCACCAGGGCAGTTCACCAGCCAGCTCGAGGACGCCGGCGCAGATCTGGTCGCCGCTCCGCTCGGTGACCATCCGCTCGTCGCGGAGATCGCCGTGGACAGATACGAGGCGACGCTCGGGGCCTGAGACCGAGGGGTCCCGGGCCCCGAGCGTCGGGGGTGTCCAGAGCGTCCCGACGGTGCGGGTCGGACCAGCGCGCGACGGGTCGGACCAGCGGCGGTCAGTCCAGCGGGCGGCGGGTCGCCCCGTAGGTCGCCGAGCGCACCAGATGCGCGTACACCTTCAGCGCCTGGGAGACGACGCGATCACGGTTCACGGGCCGCCACGGCAGCGGTCCCTTCGCCTCACGGCGCCGGGCGAGCTCGTCCTCGGGGACATCGAGCTCCAGCAGGCGCTTGTCGACGTCCATGATGATCGTGTCGCCGTCCTCGATGAGGCCGATCAGGCCGCCCTCGGCCGCCTCCGGGGAGATGTGGCCGATCGAGACGCCGCTGGTGCCGCCGGAGAAGCGGCCGTCGGTGATCAGTGCGCAGGTCTTGCCCAGACCGCGTCCCTTGAGGAACGAGGTCGGGTAGAGCATCTCCTGCATGCCGGGCCCGCCCTGCGGGCCCTCGTAACGGATCACCACGACGTCGCCGGCCTTGACCGTCTTGTCGAGGATCTTCTGGACCGCCTCCTCCTGGGAGTCGCAGACCACTGCGCTGCCCTCGAAGTGGAAGAGGTCCTCGGTGACGCCGGCGGTCTTGAACACGGCGCCGTCGCGGGCCAGGTTGCCCTTGAGCACGGCGAGGCCGCCGTCCTTGGTGTAGGCATGCGGGACCGCGCGGACCACGCCCTCCTCACCGTCGGTGTCCAGTTCGTCCCAGGTGTTCGTGGTGGAGAAGGCCTGCGTGGTGCGCACGCCGCCCGGGGCCGCGTGGAAGAGGGCCTCGGCCTTCTTCGAGGCGGAGCCGCCGCGGATGTCCCACTCCGCCAGCCAGCTGGCGAGGTCCGGGGAGTGCACCGTGTGGATCGTGTGGTCCAGCAGCCCGGCGCGGTCGAGCTCCCCGAGGATGGCGGGGATGCCGCCGGCACGGTGGACGTCCTCGACGTGCGCGGTGCCGTTGGGGGCCACCTTGGACAGCGTGGGCACCAGGCGGGAGATGCGGTCGATGTCATCGAGACCGAAGTCGACCCCGGCCTCGATCGCGACCGCGAGGATGTGCAGGATCGTGTTCGTGGAACCGCCCATGGCGACATCCATCGCCATCGCGTTGGAGAAAGCGGCCTTGGTGGCGATCGCCCGCGGCAGCACCGACTCGTCGCCGTCCTCGTAGTAGCGCGTGGCCAGCTCGACGATCTTCCGACCGGCCTCGAGGAACAGCTCCTTGCGGAACGCGTGGGTGGCGAGCGTGGTGCCGTTGCCGGGCAGCGAGAGGCCGAGCACCTCGGTGAGGCAGTTCATCGAGTTGGCGGTGAACATGCCCGAGCAGGAGCCACAGGTGGGGCAGGCATTCTCCTCCACCTCGGCGAGCTGCGCATCGGTGATGGAGTCGTCGGCGCTGAGCGCCATCGCATCGACCAGGTCGATCCGGTTCTCGGTGACACCCTCGACGGGCTTGCCGGATTCGGAGGGCCCACCGGAGACGAAGATGACCGGGATGTTCAGGCGCATCGCGGCCATCATGTGGCCGGGGGTGATCTTGTCGCAGTTGGAGATGCACACCAGGGCATCCGCCGTATGCGCGTTGACCATGTACTCGATGGAGTCGGCGATGATGTCACGGCTGGGCAGCGAGTAGAGCATGCCGCCGTGGCCCATCGCGATGCCGTCGTCCACCGCGATGGTGTTGAACTCCTTGGAGATGCCGCCGGCCTCGGCGATGGAGCTCGCCACGAGATCGCCCATGTTCTTGAGGTGCACGTGACCGGGGACGAACTGGGTGTACGAGTTCGCGATCGCGATGATCGGCTTGCCGAAATCACCGCTCTTCATGCCGGTCGCGCGCCAGAGGGCGCGAGCACCGGCCATGTTGCGGCCGTGGGTCGAGGTGCGGGAACGAAGCTGAGGCATAGGGACATCTGACCACCCCGGACGCCCCGGCACCAAGACGCCGCCACTACTAGTGGTGGAACTGATAGTTTTCACGCCAGGGACGACCTGCCGACCAGGAGGCTGCATGACCGATGGACCGCGCGCCGAGCTCGGCACTTTCCTGCGACGACGCCGCAACGAGGTCGTGCGGGCCGACTACGACCTGCCGCCCGTGGGCCGCGGGCGCACCACGGGACTGCGTCGGGAGGAGATCGCGTTCCTCTCCGGGGTGAGCGTCACCTGGTACACGTGGCTCGAGCAGGGCCGGGACATCAACCCCTCGCGCCAGGTGGTCGACGCGGTCGCCGTGAACCTGCGCCTGACCGAGGCGGAGCACGACTACGTGCTCGGTCTGGCCGGCTTCGCTCCTCCCCCGCGCCCCGTGCTCGCCGAACCCGCACCGGTTCCCTCGCACGTGCAGCATCTGCTGGACGCCCTCGACCCTGCCCCGGCCTTCGCGCTCACGCCGCACTGGGACATCGCCGCCTGGAACCGGGCGTACGAAGGACTGTTCCCTGCGGTCCGGGACGCCGAGGCGACCCAGCGGAACCTGCTGCAGTTCATCTTCACCGACCCGTGGGTGCGTTCGATGCTCCCGGACTGGGAGCGCACCAGCCGGCAGTTCCTCGCCGAGTACCGTGCCGAGGCCGGTGGCCGGGCCGGCGGTCCGCAGCATGTGCGTCTGGTGGGGCACCTGCGGGCCGAGAGCGAGGAGTTCTCCCGCGCCTGGGACGCCCACGAGGTGGAGCGCTTCGCCTCACGGCGCCGGGAGTTCCTCCATCCGGTCGTGGGACGTCTCGTGTTCGAGCAGGTCAACGTCGTGCCGCAGGACGCACCGGATCTCCACGTCGTCTCCTACCTCCCGCTGCCCGAGGAGGGCACTCCTGCGGCGGCGGCGCGGCTGCTGGAGGGCTGAGCGCCTCCTCGTGCGCGGGCAGCGAGCCCGCGGGCTGCCGCGGGCTGCCGCAGGCTGCCGGGAGTCCTGGCAGGTCCGAGAGCACAGGAGCGCCCGGGGCCGCATGGTGACGGCTCCCGGGCGCTCCTGTGCTCCGGTAGCGCTGTGCTCCGGCGCGGATCCGCTCAGCTGACGCCGAGCTTCTCCATGATGATCTCGCGCACGCGGCCGGCGTCCGCCTGACCGCGGGTGGCCTTCATGATCGGGCCGATGAGAGCGCCGATGGCCTGGATCTTGCCGCCCTGGATCTTCGCGACCACGTCGGGGTTGTCGGCGATCGCCTGATCGACGGCGCCCGTGAGCACCGAGTCGTCCGAGACGACGGCGAGGCCGTCCTTCTCGACGATCGCGGCCGGATCTCCCTGACCACTCAGGACCTTGGTGAGCACCTGCTTGGCGATCTTGTCGTTGATCTTCTTCCCGTCGACCAGGCCCTGCAGCTCGGCGATCTGAGCCGGGGTGACGGCCAGCTCCTCCAGCTCGGAATCCTGCTCGCGGGCGACCCGCGCCAGCTCGCCCATCCACCACTTGCGGGCGCTCTGCGCGCTCGTTCCGGCGGCGACGGTCGACTCGATGAGGTCGAGGGCACCCGCGTTGATCGCATCGCGCATCTCGAGGTCGGTGAAGCCCCACTCGCCCAGCAGGCGGCGACGGCGCGCCGCCGGGAGCTCGGGCAGGCTGCCGCGGATCTCCTCGACCCATTCGCGGCTCGGAGCGACGGGCACCAGATCCGGCTCGGGGAAGTAGCGGTAGTCCTCCGCGTCGGACTTCGGGCGGCCCGAGGACGTGCCCCCGGTGTCCTCGTGGAAGTGGCGGGTCTCCTGGATGATCTTCTCGCCGGCGTCGAGCACGCCCGCCTGGCGGGAGATCTCGTAGCGCACGGTGCGCTCGATCGACCGGAACGAGTTCACGTTCTTCGTCTCGGTGCGGGTGCCGAGCTCGGCCTCGGGGTTCTCCCGCAGCGAGACGTTGATGTCGGCGCGCACGTTGCCGCGCTCCATCTTCGCCTCGGAGACGTCCAGCGCCCGGAAGATGTCGCGCAGGGTGCGCACATAGGCGGCGGCGACCTCGGGGGCGCGGCCCTTCGTGTTCGGGATCGGCTTGGTGACGATCTCGACCAGCGGCACGCCGGCGCGGTTGTAGTCGACCTGCGAGTGGGTCGCACCGTGGATGCGCCCGGTGGAGCCGCCGACGTGGGTGTTCTTCCCGGCGTCCTCCTCCATGTGGGCGCGCTCGATCTCCACGCGGATGATCTCGCCGTCCTCCAGCTCGACGTCGACCCAGCCCTCGTAGCAGATGGGCTCGTCGTACTGCGAGGTCTGGAAGTTCTTCGTGAGGTCCGGGTAGAAGTACTGCTTGCGCGAGAACCGGCAGTTCTCGGCGATCGAGCAGTTCAGCGCCAGGCCGATCCTGATCGCGTATTCGACGGCCTTGTGGTTCACGACCGGCAGCGCGCCGGGCAGGCCCAGCGAGGTCGGGGTGATCGCCGTGTTGGGCTCGGCGGCGAAGATGTTGGGCGCGCCGTCGAACATCTTGGTGGCGGTGCCCAGCTCGACGTGGACCTCGATGCCGAGCACCGGGTCGAAGCGCGAGATGGCCTCGTCGTAGTCGACGAGTTCGATGTCGGTTGCTGCACTCATCACTTCGCTCCTGACGTGAGCTCGGGGGCCTTGGCCAGCAGGGGGCCTCCCCAGGAGTCCTCCAGCAGTGCCTCCAGGGCGCCGCCCACCCGGTAGAGGCGCTCGTCGGCGCGGGCCGGGGCGAGGAACTGGATGCCGGCGGGCAGGCCATCCTCGGCGAGACCGCTGGGGATCGAGATGCCCGGCGTGCCGGCGAGGTTCGCGGGAATGGTGGCGATGTCGTTCATGTACATCGCCATCGGGTCGTCGACCTTCTCGCCGAGGCGGAAGGCGACGGTGGGCGAGGTCGGCGAGGCGAGCACGTCGACCTGCTCGAAGGCGGCGGCGAAGTCGCGCTGGACGAGCGTGCGCACCTTCTGGGCGCTGCCGTAGTAGGCGTCGAAGTAGCCGGCGGACAGCGCGTAGGTGCCCAGCAGGATGCGTCGCTTGACCTCGTCGCCGAAGCCGGCGCCGCGGGTGGCCTTCATGACGTTCTCGGCGGTGGGGTGGTCCTCGGGGATCACGCGCAGGCCGAAGCGCATGCCGTCGAACTTCGCGAGGTTCGAGGACGCCTCCGAGGGCATGATCAGGTAGTACGCGCCCAGCGCGTAGCGGAAGTTCGGGCAGGAGACCCGCACGATCTCCGCGCCGGCGCGCTCCAGCTGCTCGAGGGACTCGGTGAAGCGGGCGCTGACCTCAGGGGCGAAGCCCTCGCCCTCGAGCTCCTCGATGACGCCCACGCGCAGCCCCTTGACGTCCTTGGTGCGGGCGGCCGCGGCGAAGGAGCCGACGGGATCGGTCAGCGAGGTCGAGTCGTGGGGGTCGTGGCCCGCGATCAGCTCGTGCAGGAGCGCCGAGTCCTCGACGGTGCGGGTCACGGGGCCGGCCTGGTCCAGCGAGCTGGCCATGGCGATCAGGCCGTAGCGGGAGACGGAGCCGTAGGTGGGCTTCACGCCCACGGTGCCGGTGACGGCGCCGGGCTGACGGATCGAGCCGCCGGTATCGGTGCCGATCGCGAGCGGGGCCTCGTACGACCCCACGGCCGCGGCGCTGCCGCCGCCGGAGCCGCCGGGGATGCGGTCGCGGTCCCACGGGTTGCGGGTGGGGCCGTAGGCGCTGGTCTCGGTGGAGGAGCCCATCGCGAACTCATCCATGTTGGTCTTGCCGAGGATCGGCAGGCCGGCCTCGCGCAGGGCCGTGACCAGGGTCGCGTCGTAGGGCGGGATCCAGCCCTCGAGGATCTTGGAGCCGGCGGTGGTGGGCTGGCCCTCGGTGACCACGACGTCCTTGACGGCGATCGGCACGCCGGCGAGCGCGTGCAGCTCCTCGCCGTCGGCGCGGCGGGAGTCGATGTCCCGAGCGGTGGCGAGGGCGGCGTCCTGGTCGACGTGGAGGAAGGCGTTCAGGTCGCCGTCGACGGCGCTGATGCGATCCAGGTGGGCGCGGGTGAGCTCCTCGGAGGAGACCTCGCCTGCGTTCAGCGCGGCCGCCTGGGCGGCGGCGCTGCGACGGATGATGTCGTTCATCGGTGGGGTCACTCTCCTCTCACTCCTCGCCCAGGATCTGCGGGACGGCGAAACGGCCGTCCTGCGCGTCAGGAGCGCCGGCGAGCGCCTGCTCCTGGGTCAGCGTGTTCTCGACGACGTCCTCACGGAAGACGTTGGTCATGGCAATGGGGTGGGACGTCGCGGGAACATCCTCGGTGGCGACCTCGGACACGGAGGCGACAGCATCCATGATGGAGTCGAACTCGCCGGCGAAGCGGTCGATCTCCTCATCGGTGAGCTGGATCCGTGCGAGGTCGGCGAGGCGTGCGACGTCATCTCGTCCGATCGAAGGCATGAGGCACATTCTAGGCGCTCGCCGGCAGGGCGGGGACGACCGGCGCAGGCGGCTCAGGAATCAGGGGTCGGCGGCGCGCCGGCCTGCTTCCGGTAGTGATAGCTCCCGCGGGGATGGAAGCCGAGTCCCTGGTAGAGCGCGGCGGCGGGGGCGTTGTCCTGCTCGACCTCGAGCAGGGCGAGATCCGCCCCCTGGACGGCGGCGATCGCCAGCAGGGTCTGCGAGACGGCACGGCCGAGTCCTTCACGACGGCGCCGCGGATCCACCGCGATCATGTTCAGGATCGCTGCGGTCCCCCGGCCCGCCTCGACCAGGGCGGCGCGGCCGACGGCGACGGGTGCGCCGCCGCCGTCGACGTCATCGCCGTTGCCGTCGCCGCTGCCGTCGCCGTTGCCGTTGCCGTTGCCGTTGCCGTTGCCGTTGGAGCGGAGCAGCACCTGCACCGAGGGCGTGCCGGCGAGGATGTCGTGCATCGTGGCGCGGGCGTCGTCCCCGTCGCGGGGCGCCAGCGACCAGGCGGCCTCGAACCAGTCCTCGTCCAGCGCTCCGGTGCGGATCTCGGCCGACGGATGCGGGGCCGCGGTGCGGGCGCGGTCCAGCGGGAGCTCGAGCAGGGTGCTGTGACCGGTGGCGTCGTACCCGCGCGCGGCGAGGAGGCCGTCGAGCGCTTCGGGGCCGTGCACGTCCAGGACCCGGAAGCAGGCCTGCTCCCCGGTCATCGCGAGCAGTCCCTCGATCCGTTCGACCGCGGCGAGGAGCGAGGCGTCGTCCGAGGGAGCGTCCACGGCGACGGCGCTGTTGGCGCGGCGGGTGATCCCCCGCGAGCGCAGCAGCGCGAAGCCGTCCACGTCCAGGCGCTGCAGCGGCCGCCACCCGGCGATGAGCGCCTCGACGAGGTGGTATCCGCCGAGCGCCCTGCCTGACGCGGGGCGTGCGGAGTGACGGGCCGACCTGCGATGGGCCTGGGACGAGGTGCGACGGGATCGATGGCTCACCTGATCGATCGTAGTCACCTCCCCGGTAGACTTCCGCCCACCAGCCGAGGTCCCTGAGGCCGACTCCTGAAGGAAGGCGCCGTCATGTCTGTCGACCCGAACGTCGATCACCACGCCCACGATCCCGAGGACGAGGACCAGCCCTCGGACGATCCGACGATCCGGGAGGCGCAGGAGCTCGAGGCCAAGATGCGCCGCGCGCTGGCGACCAAGGAGGATCCGCTGCGCGATGACGAATCCACGTCGGAGCGTCTGCGCCGTCTGGCCCGCGAGAACTCCGCCTCCGACGACACCTGAGCCTCCCAGCGACCTCTCCTCCCCATCGGGGCCCGGACGGGTTCTGTCCACCACGGCGCTCTGCCAGCTCGCGCGTCGGCCCGAGTTGCCACACTGGGGGCATGGAACCCTCGCAGCCCTCCCCCGCCCCGTCCGACTCGGCACTGCACGACGAGGCGCAGCAGGCTCTGGCCGCGCTCACCGGGCGCCCCGATGCCGATTTCCATGCGGGGCAGTTCGAGGCGATCTCGGCACTCGTCGAGGAACGGCGCCGCGTGCTCGTGGTCCAGCGCACGGGATGGGGGAAGTCCGCCGTCTACTTCCTCGCCTCCCTGCTGCAGCGTCGCCGCGGCGCCGGACCGGCACTCATCGTCTCCCCGCTGATCGCGCTCATGCGCGACCAGGTCGCCGCGGCCGCCCGAGCCGGGGTCCGGGCCGAGGCGATCAGTTCGGCGAATCCCACGCAGTGGCAGGAGATCGAGCAGAGCCTCGCAGCCGATGAGATCGACGTGCTGCTGGTCTCCCCCGAGCGTCTGGTGAACCCCCGCTTCCGCGAGGAGCAGCTGCCCCGCCTGGTCGAGCGCTGCGGCCTGCTGGTGATCGATGAGGCGCACTGCATCTCCGATTGGGGGCACGACTTCCGGCCCGACTACCGCCGGCTGCGGGATCTCGTCGCACAGCTCGGCCCGGAGGTGCCGGTGCTCGCCACCACCGCGACCGCCAACAGCCGCGTGGTCGCGGACGTCGAAGAGCAGCTCGGGGTCACCGCTCAAGGCCCCGAGACGACCACCTCGGGGGTGCTGACGCTGCGTGGCCCGCTCACCCGGCGATCCCTGCGCCTGGGCTCCCTGTCCCTGCCCGATGACCGGCAGCGGCTGGACTATCTGGTGCGCCACCTGGACTCCTTCGAGGGGTCGGGCATCATCTATACCCTCACCGTCTCCGCCGCGGAGGACCTGGCGACGCTGCTGAACCGTCCCGACCGGCCCGTGCGCGCCTACACGGGGCGCACGGATGCCGAGGAGCGCGCCCAGCTCGAGGCGGATCTCAAGGAGAATCGGCTCAAGGCCCTCGCCGCCACGAGCGCGCTGGGCATGGGCTTCGACAAGCCCGACCTCGGCTTCGTGATCCATCTGGGCGCACCGAGCTCGCCGGTCGCCTACTACCAGCAGGTGGGGCGTGCCGGCCGTGCGACGGACACTGCTGACGTGCTGCTGCTTCCCGGGCGTGAGGACCGAGCGATCTGGGAGTACTTCGCCACGGCGTCGATGCCCTCGCAGGAGTCCGCGGCGCAGGTGCTCAGCGCACTGGCGGAGTCCGGCTCCCCGCTGAGCACGCCGGCTCTCGAGGCGCGGGTGGACGTGCGCCGCACCGCGCTCGAGCTGCTGCTGAAGGTCCTCGCGGTCGACGGTGCGGTCGAGGCCGTGCGCGGAGGCTGGATCGCGACCGGTGCTCCGTGGCACTACGACGCCGAGCGGTACGAGAACGTGGCGCGCACCCGTCGCGAGGAGCAGCAGGCGATGCTCGCCTATGAGCGTCTCGGCACCGACGGCCAGGGGCCCGAGGCGGTCGCTGCGGACCCGGCCCAGTGCAGGATGGTGTTCCTGGCCCGTCAGCTTGATGACACCACGGCCGTCCCCTGCGGCCGCTGCGACGTCTGCTCAGGACCCTGGTATCCCGCGGTCGACGCTCCGGCAGCGTCGGGCTCCGCGGCCGATACCCAGGTCGCCGCGCTTCTGGATCGTGTCGGCGTGCCGGTCGAGCCGCGTGCTCAGTGGCCGCAGGGCCTGGATCGTCTGCAGGTCACTCTCGACGGGAGCGCACCTCCCAAGGGCCGCATCCCCGAATCCGAACGGGCCGAGGTGGGGCGCGTGATCGCGCGCATGTCGGATCTGGGATGGGCGGTCCCCCTGCGCGAGCTGCTGCGCACCGACGAGAACGGCCACCGCGTCGACGCCGAGGTGCCCGAGCGAATCGGCTCCCGGATCGTCGAGGTCCTCGCCGAATGGGACTGGGCCCGGCGACCCGTCGGGGTGCTGGCCGTGCCCTCGGCCACGCGTCCGCATCTGGTGAGCTCACTCGCCTCGGGCATCGCGTCGGTCGGTCGGCTCGAGAATCTCGGTCAGCTCGGCCTCGACCCCGAAGCGGCTCCTCTGAACGGGGCTCGCAACAGCGCCTTCCGGGTCGCCGCCCTCTGGAACCGTTTCGCGGTCACCCCGGAGCTGCAGCAGCGCCTGCAGGCCCTGGACGGTGCCCCGATCCTGCTGGTGGACGACATGATCGACACCCGGTGGACGATGACCATCGCCGCGCGCCTGCTGCGGCGCGCGGGCTCCGGTCCGGTGCTGCCGATCGCCCTCGCCCAGGAGGCGTGAGCACCTCGGCGCTGCGGGTCCGCACCGGCGCAGGGCATCTGCGCCGGCGCAGGGCAGGTGCACTGTGGGGCTGGCGTCAGGAGGAGTAGTCGCCCTGCTTGACCGCGAACACCGGGCGGTCGCCCTCGTCCTCCTTGAGACACCACAGCAGATCGGGCCCGTCGGCGTCCTCCCAATAGCTGAGGGACTCTCCCCAGGACACCCACGGGTAGGAGGTCATCGCACCGGACCCTGACCAGTGGTGCAGCGTCTTGTGGTGGGAGTCGTTGAACCACCAGCGCCCGTTGTGGGAGGCGACACCGTTGAGGTAGTGCAGGGGCACCTCGAGGGCCTCGGTGGCGGTGGTCTTCTCCGCGAACGTGGCACCGCCCTTCTCGAATGGGAAGCGGACGGCACGCGTGGGTCCTTCCGGATAGTCGCCCCCGCAGTCCACGCAGCGATATTCGGTCATGACGATCGACCGGCTCACGCGATCCAGGGAGATCGTGGACCACACGAGCTCTGTCGTGCCGTCGGCGACCTCGGAGCTGACAGTTCCCACCTGCGGCAGCACATAAGCGTAGTTGTGGGCGTAGAACGAGTCCCCGACCCTGCCGATCTGGTCCTTCGACCCGCCCGTGTCCGTGGTGACGATCTTGCTCATGTCGAACACCCGCATACCGTTCGGTGAGGCCGTGGAATCCGCCACGTACAGCAGATCCTCGTACCAGGCGATCCCTCCGACATGGATCCCGATGTCCTGGAAGCTCGGTTCCGCCGCGGTGCCGGTGGGCTCCACCAGGAGGATCCGTCGGTAGGAGTCGGGATGGTTCGCGTCCCAATCGATCAGGTTGATGCGGCTGCTCTTCGGGGAGTTGTTGTAGAAGCTGACCGCGATCACCTGACGCCCGTCGTACCGCCCGTTCCCTGCCGTACCGACGGCATCTCGGCTGGTGGTGATGCCCTGGGGGACGGCATCAGGATCGTTCTCGTCGCTCGAGGCGAAGCGGAAGCCGTGCACCTGCGTGTCCAGGACAGTCGCCGGAGTGCGGTCATGGTTCGCATGGTCCATGACGTCGCTGACGCTCGCCCCACCGGCCTGCTCCAGGAGCGCCGCGACGCGCGAGGTGTGCTCGTCATAGTCAGCGGTGAGTGTGAAGTCCTTCGGATCGAGGTCGCCCGGCGTCGCGGCCTGTGCAGGGGCCGCCTGGGCGGGCGCTGCCAGTGCGCCACCCGCTGCGGTGAGGGTGCCCAGGAGACCGGCCCCTCGCAGGATGGTGCGTCGGTCGACGTGCCGACGAGTCGCTTCCTCGCCGGAGCCCGCAGTGGGTTCGGAACGATGGGTGCTCATGGTCGAGCAGCCTTCCTATGGGGTGCATCGTGACGCGCACCACGCTCCCACGGCCGCAGAGCGAAGTCGAGAGGATTGCTGGAGGGATTCGTCCGCCCGGGACATTGCGCCGGTGAATCCGTTCGAAGGGCACGACGCTCTGTCCGTCCTCGCTCCGCGGTGCCGGTCCCGACGTCGGACTATGCGTCGCTCGACAGGTCCTCGACGCTCTCGTCCGCCGCCTCGTGCGGAGCCTCGTCCGGGCCGGTCGCCTCGTCCGGGACCGGTTCTGCGGTGGCTGACAGATCCTCGGCGTCGGCGTCGGCGACCGCGTCGGCCCCGCCGTCGAGCAGCGCGACGAACCCGGCCTCGTCGAGGATCCTCAGTCCGAGGTCGCGGGCCTTGGTCTCCTTGGTACCGGCGTTCTCGCCGACCACCACGAAGTCGGTCTTCTTGGAGACCGAGCCCGAGGCCTTGCCGCCGCGGGTGATGATCGCTTCCTTCGCGCCGTCACGGCTGAAGCCCTCCAGCCCACCGGTGACCACGATTGTCAGGCCCTCGAGGGTCTTCACGAAGCCCTCCTCGACCTCATCGACCATCCGCACGCCGGACGCGGCCCAGGCATCGACGAGCTCGCGGTGCCAGTCCACGTCGAACCACTCGACCACGGCCTCCGCGATGATCGGACCCACGCCGTCGGTGTCGGCGAGCTGGTCGACGCTCGCCTCGCGGATGGCGTCCATCGACCCGTAGGCGGTGGCGAGAGAGCGTGCGGCCGTCGGCCCCACGTGCCGGATCGACAGCGCGACGAGCACCCGCCACAGCGGCTGGCTCTTCGCCTTCTCGAGCTCGGAGGCGAGGGTCTCGGTGGTCTTCAGCACGGTCGGGGCCTTGTGCTGCGTCCAGACGCCGTCGCGCTTGAAGTGCTTGAACTGCGGACGGGACCAGAAGGCGGGCTGGATGCGCCAGTCCCCCGTCGGCTCCCCGTCACGACGCTCCGGCTGCCAGACGACCACGTCCCGCAGGTCCTCGACGGTGAGGTCGAACAGATTGCTGCCGATGGTG
Organism: Brachybacterium sp. JB7; assembly: GCF_003335205.1. Lineage (NCBI taxonomy): Bacteria > Bacillati > Actinomycetota > Actinomycetes > Micrococcales > Dermabacteraceae > Brachybacterium > Brachybacterium sp. JB7. The sequence goes on from NZ_QPGN01000006.1 coordinate 12,784, forward strand.
ACCACGGGCTCCTGCAGCCCGGGCAGCAGAGGATCCTCCGCCGAGGTGATCTGCAGCAGCGGCACGCCATCGGTGCCCTGGGTGACCCGACCGTTCTTCACCACGACGAAGTTCTCGAGCTCCGCGTCGGAGGCCTCGCGGATCGGCAGGTGGATGCTGTGCCCGGCGCTCAGGGCGGCGAGCGCCTCCCCGCGGCGCTTGTCGGGATCCGTCAGGGCGATCGCGGACTCCTCACCGAGCGCCTCGATGTCGAAGCCTCCTCGGGAGGCGGCGTGCTCGACGCGCCCGGTGACCTGCGCGGGACAGTTCTTCTGGTTGGGGCAGCGCCAGTCCTTGTCGCCCTCCCGCTCGGGCCGGATGGTGGTGCCGCAGGCCGGGCACTGCGTGGGCATCACGAAGGGGCGCTCGCTGCCGTCGCGCAAGGAGTCGACGGGGCCCAGGATCTCCGGGATCACGTCGCCGGCCTTGCGCAGCACGATGGTGTCGCCGATTAGCACGCCCTTGCGCTCCACATCGAACTGGTTGTGCAGCGTGGCCTTCTCGACCGTGGAGCCGGCGACGGTCACCGGTTCCATGACGCCGAAGGGGGTGACGCGGCCGGTGCGTCCCACCTGCACCTGGATGTCCAGGAGCTTGGTGGTGACCTCTTCGGGCGGATACTTGAAGGCGGTCGCCCAGCGCGGGGCGCGCGAGGTCGCGCCCAGGGCCCGCTGCTGCGCGAAGGAGTCGACCTTCACGACGATGCCGTCGATCTCGTGCTCGACGTCGTGGCGGTGCTCGCCGTAGTGCTCGACGTAGTCGACCACCTCCTCCGACGAGGTCACGACCTTCATGTAGTGGCTGGTCGGGAGCCCCCAGGACTCCAGCAGGTCGTAGACCTCGCTCTGGGAGCCGACGGGCGGGTCCGGCCAGGCGCCGAGGCCGTGCACCGTCAGCCGCAGGGAGGTGAGCCGGGCGTCGCCCGCCTCACGCTCCAGACCTGTCTTCTTCTCGAGCTGCTGGCGCAGCCCTCCGGCCGCGGTGTTGCGCGGGTTCGCGAAGGTCGGGAAGCGGCGGGTCGCGGCCAGCTGCTCCCGTTCCTCGTCGAACGCGCGCCGGCCCGCGGCCTGACGCGATTCCCAGCGCGAGCGGGATTCGGCGACCGCGCGCTCACGCAGCTCCACCTGGAAGTCGTTCAGACGGGCGAAGTCCGCGGTCGGCATGAACACCTCGCCGCGCACCTCGACCAGGTCGGGATGGCCGCTGCCGGACAGGGACCGCGGGATGCCGGGGATCTGCACCGCGTTGGCGGTGACATCCTCGCCGGTGCGCCCGTCGCCGCGGGTCGCGGCCGTGACCAGCTCGCCGCGCTCATAGCGGAGATTGATCGCGAGACCGTCGATCTTCAACTCGGTGAGCCAGCGGACGTCCTGGCCGAGCTCGGCGCCGGCATGGGCGCACCAGTCGCGCAGCTCCTGGACGGAGAAGACGTTGTCGAGGCTGAGCATCCGCTCCGCGTGATCGATCTCCGCGAGACCCTCGGCCACCGCGCCGTGCACCGTCTGCGTCGGGGAATCCTCCTTGGCCAGCTGCGGGTGCCGCTCCTCGAGCTCGCGCAGCTCGCGCTCCAGCGCGTCGTACTCGGCGTCGGCGAGGGTCGGGGCGTCATGGACGTAGTAGTCCTCGATCGCCTTCTCGATCTGAGCCGTCAGCTCGGCGATGCGCTGCTGCGCCTCGGTGGCGTCGCCCCCCGAACGCTCGGTGGATACGGTGTGCTGGGTGTCCTGCTCGTCCTGACTCACCAGGACATTGTGACCCACCGTCCTGACAAGGCATAGCCGGGCGGATCAGCCCGCGACGCGCTCCGCCCACGGCGGCGCGGCGCGCAGGAGCGATTCCAGGGCGTTCTCATCGAGCATGGTCGACAGCTCCGGCTGCGCCGAGGGATCGAGCCTGCCGGCGTGGACGTCGTGCGAGACGCCCGTGTTCGCCAGCAGGGTGCAGCCGGCCGCATCGGCGTCGGCGTATCCCATCTGGTTCCAGATGCCCAGGAGCTTCTCGAGCTCGGGGGCGAGCTTGCCGCCGGGGCGCGGATCGACGACGACCTCGAAGGAGCAGCCGGCCTCGCGGGCATCGGCGATCCCCTCCCACAGGGCGCGACCTCGGGGGTCCTCGAGCGTCGGCATGCGGCGCGGGCCGAGCGTCATCCTGCGCACGCCCGCATCGCGTGCAGCGCGCAGCAGCTCGAGATCCGCGCCGATCCCGATGGTGATCGAGCCCGCGCCCAGGCCGGCGTCCTCGAGCGCGACGATCAGGCTGCGCCACAGCGCCCCGATCTCGGGAGCCGGGACGGCCGGGTAGGCGCGGCGACCGGACGGGGTGGGGATGCGCCCCTCGTGCACACCGGCGACCGCGTCCTCACGCAGCAGCAGGTGGGGGCGCGCGCCCGGGACCCGCTCACGGACCTCGGTGAGGTGGTCGATGAGTCCCTCGGCCAGCAGCAGCGGCAGATCGCGCACGGCGCCTGGATCACCGAGGGTGCGCTCGCCCGAGTTCAGGAAGGTGGCGCCGGCCAGAGTGACCGGGCCGAGCGCCGTCGTCATCAGCGGTCCCTCGTAGCCGAGCAAAGCGATGCGGGCGGCGTCCAGGAGCCGGTCGCGCAGCTCGCGGGCGTGCTGCCAGGCGCGCCCGATGCCCGGGCCCAGCCGCCAGCCGTAGCTGACGAGGTCGCCGGTGGTCTCGGCGAGCAGGGCCAAGGTGGCCGGCAGCAGGTGGTCGGTCTCGTCGGTGCCGAGCGCCGAGGGCAGGTAGAGCCGGGTCGCGATCTGCTCGTCGAGATCGTCGCCCAGCAGCGCGCGCAGGCGCATCAGCGCGGCCAGGTGCGGATCGTCGGGGAGCTCGAGGCGGAGGGTCTCGGCAGGGGTGGGCACTCGGAAGGTGCCGTCGCCCGTGAGGGTGACCAGTGTCGTCATGCGCGTCGCTCCAGGGTGGCGGCGGCGATCACGCGGTCGCCGTCGTACAGGACGAGGGTCTGACCGGGCGCGACGCCTCGGATCGGGGTCTCGAGGCTCACACGGAGGCTCGAGTCGGCGGTGGGGGCGTCGGGGTCGGCGCCGGCCCCGGTGGCAGCAGCGCCAGAGGCAGCGGCGCCGGTGGCAGCGGCCCCGGTGGCAGCGGCGCCAGTGGCAGCACTATCGGCGGTGGCCCCGGCGGCAGCGCTATCGGCGGTGGTGGCGGGGACCGTGGCGTCGGTCGGGACTTCGAGCAGGCGGGCCGGGGTGGCCTCGCCATGCGCTCGGATCTGGGCGCGCACCTCGCGGCCGACGGACAGCGGCTCGAAGGAGATCACGTCGGTGGCGATGAGCTCGCGGGTGGACAGCAGCTCCGCCGCACCGACGACGACCTGGCGGGAGGAGGGGTCGATGTCGACCACGTAGCGGGGCGCGCCGTCGGCCGCGGGGTGCTGGATGCCCAGGCCCTTGCGCTGGCCGATGGTGAAGCCGTGGGTGCCCTGGTGGGAGCCGATCACGCTGCCGTCCGCGTCGAGGATCTCGCCGGGCGAGGCCCCGAGGTTGCGCTCGAGGAAGCCCTGGGTGTCGCCGTCGGCCACGAAGCAGATGTCGTAGCTGTCCGGCTTGGTGGAGACGCCGAGTCCGCGTGCCCGGGCCTCGGCCCGCACCTCCTCCTTGGTCTCGTACTCCCCCAGCGGGAACAGCGAGCGGCCCACGGCGTCCGGACCCATCACGGCCAGGACATAGGACTGGTCCTTCGCCATGTTGCGGGAGCGGTGCAGGGACGGCGCGCCGTCCGGGCCGTCGGTGCGGATCGAGGCGTAGTGGCCGGTGCACACGGCGTCGAAGCCGAGCAGCCGGGCACGGTCCATGAGGGTGGCGAACTTGATCCGCTCGTTGCAGCGCACGCAGGGGTTGGGGGTGCGGCCGGCGGCGTACTCGGACAGGAAGTCCTCGACGACGAGGTCGTGGAAGTCGTCGGAGAGGTCCCACACGTAGTACGGGATGCCGATGCGGTCTGCGGCACGCCGGGCGTCGGAGGCGTCCTCGACGGTGCAGCATCCCCGGGAGCCGGAGCGGGTCTGGTCCCGGTTCTTGGACAGGGCCATGTGGACGCCGACGACCTCGTGGCCCGCCTCGGCCGCGCGGGCCGCGGCGACGGCCGAGTCGACCCCACCACTCATCGCTGCGAGCACCTTCATCGTCCCGTCACCTCCTTGAATCGCACCCGAGAAGTCTACGGTCGCGCATGGTCCCGGGCAGGTGGCCCGAACGTGAGATGCGCCCCGGTAACAACCGGCCCGACGCCGGGGCCCGGTGCCGGGGGCAGGGCGCGAGCGGACCGGTGCGTCAGCCCAGGAGCGCGCCGACGGCCCGAGCCTTCTCCAGCGTGTCCGGCAGGGCGCGCAGCAGGAGGTCGACGTCGTGGTCGGTGCTGGTCCAGCCCAGGGACAGGCGCAGTGCGCCCCGGGCGGTGGCGTCGTCGATGCCCATCGCGGCCAGCACGGGGCTGGCCTGGGTGACGCCGGCGGAGCAGGCGGAGCCGGCCGACGCGTCGATCCCGCGCTCATCGAGCAGGAACAGCAGGGAGTCGGAGTGCGCGCCGGGGAACACGACGTGCACGATGTGCGCCGAGCGCGGGGTGTCCTCGGCGAGGGTGAAGCGGGCCGTGGGGTCGATCTCGTGGATCCCGCGGCGCAGCCGCTCGGCGAGGGCGCGCAGCCGTCGGATCTCCTGGTCGCGATCGGACAGGGTCTCGCGCAGCGCGGCGGCGAAGGCTGCGGCGAGGGCGAGGTCCAGCGTTCCCGAGCGCACTTCGCGCTGCTGACCGCCGCCCGTGCTCACGGGCCCGAAGGGCACGTCGGGCTTGGCGACCAGTGCCCCGACCCCCACGGGGGCTCCGATCTTGTGCCCGGACAGCGTCATGAGGTCCAGGTCGTCCCACGACCAGAAGGGGAACGCCCCAGCGGAGCCGTGCCCCAGGTCAGCACCGTGCCCCAGGGCAGCACCGTGTCCCAGGGCTTGGACCGCATCGGTGTGCACGATGGTGCCGTGGGGACGGGCCTGCGCAGCCAGGGCCGCCGGATCCTGCATCGCGCCGGTCTCGTTGTTGACCAGGGCTGCGCTGAGCAGCCCTACGGCACCGTCGGCCAGGGCGGCCTCGACGCCCTCGGACCGCAGCATCCCCTGGCCATCGACCGGCAGCATCCGGGCCTCGAGAGCGGGTGCGAGCGACCGCGCCGTGGCGACCACAGCCGGGTGATCGGTGGCCGCCACCGCGACGGCGGTGCGGGAGGGCTCTGCGGCGAGGATCCCGGTGGCCGCGCCGCGGACCGCGAGGTTGTCCGCCTCGGTCCCTCCGGATGTCATGATCAGCCAGCTGCGAGGCACCCCGAGCTGCTCGGAGATCGACTCCAGGGCGTCATCGAGCACAGCCCGGGCGCGGCGTCCCGTGGCATGGGTCGAGGACGGGTTGCCCGGAGTCGCCGAGGCCTCGAGAAGGGCTTCCCGGGCGGCGGGACGCAGCACGGTGGTCGCCGCATGGTCGAGATAGGCGCGCGCGGCGCCGACGCTGTTCACCATGGCTTGTTCGGATCCTGGTCGGTGTCGCCGGGCTCGTCGTCGCCCTCGCCGCCCTGCGCGCCCTTGTTGCGCTCTTCCAGCTCGTCGTCCTTCTTCTGCTGGTCGTCCGATCCGTCCGTGGGGGCCTCCTCGTCGGGGCCATCGCCCTCGGGGTCCTCACGGGTGGGATCACCGGCGGGCGGAGGGCTGCCCTCGCCCTCCTGATCGCGGTCCGCAGGGTCGTTGCCGGCCTCCTCGTCGGCCTCGCGGCGCTTCTCCTCGACACGCTCTCCGTTCTTGTCGGTGGTCTCGGAGTCCTCGTTGCCGGTGCCCTCCTCACCGCCGCCGGAGCCGCCTTCGCCTTCTCCCTCACCGCCGCCGCCACCGCCGCCGCAGACCGCCAGCAGCTCCTCGGCCTCGTGGAGGCGATCGGCGCGCTTCTGCGCGTCCTCGATCTCGTCGGCCTGTCGCTCGATGGAGATCGCGAGGTTGTTGGCGATCTTGCACTGCGCATGCAACGGGGAGTTGAGGTCGCTGTGCTCGTCCCACTCGTCCATCGCGATGCGCAGCTCCTCCTCCGCCGCCTCGTCCTCCCCCTGCTGCAGCAGGGCCGTGCCCTTGGACAGATGCGGCAGGTAGGGCTCGAACCAGTTCGCGAGCTCCACGGGCGCCAGCCGTTCGATCGCCGCCGGATAGTCACCGCTGTCGTAGGCGGAGCGGTGACCGGCCTGCGTGATCGGCATGGACACGAACTTCACGGCGAGCAGCGCGAGCGCCAGGATCGGCAGCGCGAGCACCACGAACACGATGATCCGGGTGCGTCGCAGCCGGCGCACGTTCAGCCCGAAGTCCTTCGGGCTGCCGGAGGTGTCCTGCTCGAGCGCGGGCGGCATCGGGCTCGTCGCCGGCGACGGGCTGGGAGCGCTCGGGGCGGAGGGATCGGGCCCGGGGGCCGTGGGTGCACTCATCGCTGCGCTCCTGTGACGTCGTCCCGATCCAGCCGCCGAGGAAGCCGATAGGTCATCGCGCCGAGCTCCCAGATCAGGAGTGCGGCGAGCGGGATCGAGGCGACCCAGTACCAGTCCTCGAAGCTGGCCACGTCCCGCGCGGACTCCATCGGGACCGGGCGCAGCGTGATCCCCTCCATGGTGCCCTCGATCTCCGCCTCGGGGTCCTCCCGATGGAGATAGGGCACGCCCATCTGGTCGGCGATGGCCTGCAGCTGCTCCTCGTCGATCTTCGAGATGCCCTTCGCCCCGCTGGAGTCGGTGATGTACTCGCCGTCGGCGTCGCCGCCCTCGACCTTCATCGGTCCGCCCTCGGCGGTGCCGTAGCCGAGCACGCCGCCGCCGTCGGTGTAGCCGGCGATGGGGCTGAACGATTCCGAGTCCCGATCATCGGTGTTCTCGCCGTCGGTGAGGAGATAGACCAGGATCTGCGAGTCCGGGTCCTCCTTCCGGGTCGCTGCGAGCTGTCCCATCAGCGACTCCAGCGGGCGGTCGACGTTCGAGCCCTGGGAGTAGGCCGTCGGCTCCGTGGTGAGGGTGTCGATCCAGGAGCGGGCGGCCCCGGCATCCGTGGTCAGCGGCAGCTGCTGCGTGGCGGAGGAGTCGAAGGCGAGGATCGAGTAGCGCGACCCCTCGGTCATCCCCATGATCCGGGTCATGTCCGCCTTCACGCCCTCCAGGCGCGGCTGGCCGTCGGCATAGTCCTCGGCGTTCATCGAGCCGGTGCGGTCCACCACGAAGAACACGTTCGCGTTCATCCTCTGGGTCTGCTCGCTGTCCAGCGGGGTCACCGGGCGCAGGGCGACGGCGAGCAGCAGAACCACCATCAGCAGGCGACGCAGCCACGCGATCCGCTGGCGCGGCCGCCGGATCAGCAGCACCGCGCACAGCGCGAGCATCGCCGTGAACAGGGGGATCGTCGCCCACAGCGGCATCAGGGGCTCCAGGCGGATCATCGTGCCCTCCAGCCCAGCACCAGGATGCCGATCAGGGACAGGAACGTGAGCACGAACCCGAACGTCGGATGGTCGGTGCGCACCACGGTGGGTTCGGCCCCCATCGCCTGGGCCTGGGACTTCTGGATCTGGTCGATGATCGACGGGATCGCCCGCGGGTCCGAGGACTCGTACAGGGAGCCGTCATGACCCTCGGTCGCGGAGCGCAGCTCCTCGAGGCACTCGGGGCCGCAGTCGTACGCGCCGGGATAGAAGGTGTACAGGTCGATGTCCCGCGCAGCGACGGCGTCGGCGGCCTCGTCCAAGGTGAAGATCGGCTCTCCGTTGACCTCGTTGTCGGTGGCGAAGATGATCGAGCGGGAGCGCTCGGTGTCCGCCTGGTCGAAGACCTGCCCGCAGGAGGCCAGGCCGTCGGGCACCACGGAGGCCTGGTCCGGGATCCCGCGCGTGCCCTCGACGAAGTCGACGTAGCTGCGCACCTTGTCCTCGGGATAGTCGCGGTTGCCGAGCCGGTACCCGAACTCGTCGAAGTCGATCGCCTCGGCGCCCTCCTCGAGCTGGCGCTGGATCAGGTCGTAGTCGTTGGTCAGCGGGAACACGGTGCGACTGGTCGAGTTGAAGATCGTCAGGGCCACCCGCTCCCCGTCGAAGGAGTCGACCATCTCGGCGAAGGTCGAGAGGATCTCGGTGTCGTACTCGTACATCGAGCCGGAGACATCCAGGCACAGCACGATGTCCCGCGAGGAGAACTCCGGGGTCTCGATCCGCTCGGTCGCGATCCGGCCCGAGAGCACGGAGGCGGAGACCACGGCGATCACGGCGATCCCGATCTGCAGCACCCGCAGCACCTTGGCGACCCGCTGGGCGCGCACGAAGCTGGGGATGCGGTCGAGGTACTGGGAGTTGGCCACCAGCACCGGCGCCTTGCGCATCGCCCGGCGGTTCCAGAACGTGATGCCCCAGACGGCGAGCGCGGCCAGCAGGAGCAGCAGGGTGACCCACCAGAAGGTCATGACCATCGTCGGATCACCTCCCGGGCGCGGCGCACGGAGTCCCGCAGCTCGGCGTCCGTGGACAGCGCGAAGTCGGGCTCGTACAGTGCCGCGATCAGCTCGCCGACGTCACGGGTGCGCGGATCCGCGGTCAGGGTGCCGGTGTCCTGGCTGGTCACGTCGTGGCCGGTGGTGCGGCGCACGAAGCGGCGCATCACGGCGGTGAGCTCGTGATGGCCGGGGCGGGCCTCCAGCTCCCCCGCGTCATGGCGGTCGGCGATGTCGTTGACGGCTCGCAGGAACTCGGCCTTCAGGGTGTCCACGTCGGTGGGGCGGCGCCGGTAGGCGACACGCTTCTCGATCGCCCGGGTGATCTTCAGGGTGGCGACGATCAGTGCGGTGATGACCAGCAGGCACAGCACTGCCAGGATCACCCATGCCACCGAGTACTGGGGCGGGGCGATGATGTCCTTCGGCGAGGGGTCGGCCAGGAGCGCGCCGGCGCCGGTGAGCAGCTCAGACGCGGGCATGGCGGTACTCCCTCGACCTCAGCATGGCGATCATGTCCTCGACCACGGTGGTCTCGCCCTCGGTGATCATGTGGGTCACGTGCAGACGATCGAGCATCTCGGTGATGCCCTCGCGGCGAGCGCGGCGGTACGCCTCGACATCCTGGGCGACGCGCTTCGAGGAGCGGGACAGCGAGGCGATCTCGCGGGGACGGTCCACGTCGATCACCTCGTGGTCCAGCTCCGTGCGCTGCAGCGGGTCGGCGTCGGCGATGCGGATGACCATCACGTCGTGCCGTGTCGTCAGGCGCCTCAGCAAGGTGTAGTCCTCGACCACGGGATGCGCCTCATCGGTGATGATCGTCATCAGCGTGGAGCGCGAGGTGACGCGGAAGGCGCGCTCGAGCAGCCAGGAGGTGTCCGTCGCGGGGGCCGCCGGCGTGGCGGCCTGCTGGACGCTGCGCAGGAGCAGCTCGAGATGACCGTCGCTTGAGCGTGAGGGCAGCTGGATCGGGTGGCCCTCGTGGCCGCCCACCAGGCCCACGAGGTCGCCGTTCTTCTGGGCCAGGAAGCAGATCATCCCCGCCGCGAGGATCATCGCTTCCCGCTTGGACGTGCCGTCCGCAGCGGTCGCGGCCATGGCCGAGGAGGTGTCGGCGACGACCGAGAGGTGCCGCACCCGCTCCTCGTTGAACCGCCGGATCAGCGGCTCGCCGGAACGGGCGGTCGCCTTCCAGTCGATCTCGGAGATCCTGTCGCCGGGCTGGTAGTACTTCAGATCGTCGAAGTCCTCGCCGCTGCCCTTGAACAGCGAGCGGCCGCGGCCCTGGATGAGGCCGCGCGCTCGGTTCGAGGTGTGCAGATCGACCTGGGCCTTGACCCGGGTCAGCAACGAGGTCGCCATGGGGTGTCTCCGGTCCTTCGCGCCGTGCTCGGGCCGCTCAGGGCATCGGCACGGCGTGGAACACCGCGTCGATGATCTGTTCGGGCTTGATGCCGCCGGCCAGGGCGTCGAAGGTGAGCACGAGGCGGTGCCGCAGCACGCCATAGCGCATCGCCCGCACGTCATCGGGGGTGACGTAGTCGCGCCCGTGGAGCAGCGCATGCGCCTGTCCCACCCGCATCAGCGCCAGGGACCCTCGCGGGCTGGCGCCGACGCGCACGGACTGGGTGAGATTCGGGACCGGGCGGGGCCCCGAACCGCGGGTGGTGAACACCAGATCGATGATGTAGCGCTTGACGGCAGGGTCGACGTAGACCGCGTCCACCATCTCCTGCAGGAAGCGGACGTCCTCGAGGTCCACGGTGCCCACGGCCTCGCGCGGCCCGGTGAGGCTGCCCGATGTGGAGCGGTCGAGGATCTCGTGCTCCTCGCCGGGACGGGGGTACGTGAGGATCTCCTTCATGAGGAAGCGGTCCATCTGCGCCTCGGGGAGGACGTACGTGCCCTCCTCCTCGATCGGGTTCTGGGTGGCGAGCACCATGAACGGATCGGGCAGGCGGTACACCTCGCCGCCGATGGAGGTCTGGCGCTCCTGCATCGCCTCGAGCATCGCCGACTGCGTCTTGGCGCTGGAGCGGTTGATCTCGTCCAGCAGCACCACGTTGGCGTGCACCGGGCCCAGCTGGGTGGTGAAGGTGCTCGAGCCGTAGTTGAAGATCTGGGTGCCGATGATGTCGTTCGGCATGAGGTCCGGGGTGCACTGGATGCGTGCGAAGGAACCGGTGATCGAGGAGGCCAGCGCGCTCGCAGCGGTGGTCTTGGCGAGCCCCGGCACGGATTCCAGCAGCACGTGGCCGCCCGCGGCGAGCGCCGCCACCAGGGTGAGGCGCAGGTTCTCCTGGCCCACCACCCGGGACTGGAACACCTGGGAGATGGTGCCGATGATGGATCCGGTGCGCTCGAGGTCCGCCGGCGGGATCGCGGCCGACGACGGGGCGAAATCCCCGGAGCGACGGGGCGCCGCACCCTGCGCGGCAGTGCCCTGGGGCACGCCGCCCTGGGGCACAGCGCCCTGGGCGACGGGGCCCTGGGTGACCGGACCCTGGGTGGCCGGGCCCTGAGCAACGGCGTCCGGAGCGCCGTGTCCCGGGGCCCTGCGGCCGCCCGGCTGGTGCTCCTGGTGCTGGGGATGCTGCGGTCGCTGCTGGTGCTGCGGGCTCAGCTGGCCCTGCCCGTGCGGCTGGCTCTGCCCGCCCTGGTGGCCGGGCTGGCTGGCTGGAATGCTCATGCGCTGCTGCTCCCCGTCGTGCGTTCGACTCGTGCTGTCCTTGCGAGCAGGCTCGCGGCCCGATCTCTCCGCCCGGCCCGTGCCCTGCGGCGGCCGGCGGCCGTGACCGGTCCTATGACTGTGCGGCGCCTGTCGGCCCCTCGTCGAGGGGCGTGACGGCACCGCGACGATCCTAACGGTACGGGGCCGGTCAGGGTGGGATCGTCCCCGCTCGGTGCAAGAATGCGGGCGTGCCAGCAGACCCTCCCGATCGTGCCGCTCCCCCGGTCCCTCCGACCTCCCCAGGCCTCGTCGTGGACGAGCTGGGCCGGGGCACGTTCGCCGTCGCCGCGCCGCGCGCCGAGGCGGTCGACCTGTGCATCCGGCACGGCGCCACCGAGCACCGGCAACGGCTGCGCCATGTCGACGGCGGTCTGCACTGGGACCAGGTCACCTCGATGGTGCCGGGCACCCGGTACGGACTGCGGGTGCACGGACCCTGGGATCCCGGTGCCGGACAGTTCGCGAACCCGCAGCGCCTGCTCCAGGACCCGTGGGGCCGCGGCATCTCGCACTCCTCGCCGCTGCTGAGCTCGTTCTTCCCCTTCGACGTCGATGCGATGCTCGACCGGGTCGAGGAGCGCACCCGGCGCGCCGAGGCCGACAACGGCGAGGACGCCGTGTGGTCGGTGGTCGTCTCGGATGCCTTCGACTGGCAGGAGGATCTCCGACCGATCCTCGAGTGGGATGCCTCCGTGCTCTACGAGCTGCACGTCAAGGGCTTCACCGCCCAGCATCCCGCGCTGCCGGCCGAGCAGCGCGGCACCTATGCGGGTCTCGGCCATCCTGCCGTCACCAGCTATCTGCGCGACCTCGGCGTGACCGGTGTGGAGCTGCTGCCGATCCATGCCGCGATGGACGAACCGCATCTCACCCGGCAGGGCATGACGAACTACTGGGGCTATTCGACGATGTCGTTCTTCGCCCCGGAGCCCTCCCTCGCCACGGCCGCCGCGCAGGCCGCCGGAGCGCAGGCGGTGCTCGACGAGGTGAAGACCATGATCCGCGCGCTGCACGCGGCCGGGCTCGAGGTGATCCTCGACGTGGTCTACAACCACACCGCGGAGGGTGGCGCGGATGGCCCCTCGCTGTCCCTGCGGGGACTGGAGAACCTCGAGTACTACTGGACCGACAGCGGCGCCTTCCGGGACATGACCGGCACCGGTGGCACCCTCGACCCCCGCTCGGTGCACGTGATGGACCTGATCCTCGGCTCGCTGCGCTACTGGGTGCAGGAGCTGCACGTGGACGGCTTCCGCTTCGACCTCGCAGCGACGCTGGGCCGCGATGACCGGGGCTTCCGCGCCGACCATCCTCTGCTGCGAGCGATCGCCACCGATCCGGTGCTGCGCGGGGTGAAGCTCATCGCCGAGCCCTGGGACCTGGGCACCGGCGGCTGGCAGACCGGGAGCTTCCCGCCGCCCTTCGCGGAGTGGAACGACGCCTTCCGCGACCAGGTGCGGGCGTTCTGGCTCTCCGACCAGGCCGTCCGCGCCCGCACCGGCGACGAGTCCCTCGGCGGCATCCGCGATCTCGCCACCCGACTGGCCGGGTCCAGCGATCTGCTCACGGCGCAGGACCCGCCCTGCCTTCCCGCAGGCCGCAGCCTGCGCGCCCCCTGGGCCTCGATCAACTATCTCACCGCCCATGACGGCTTCACGCTGCGCGACCTCACCACCTACGAGTGCAAGCGCAACGACGCCAATGGCGAGGGCGGCCGGGACGGCACCGACGACAACCGCTCCTGGAACCACGGCCACGAGGGCGAGGTCGACCCGCGTGCGGAGGACTCCGCCCGCATCCTGGAGCTGCGCACGCGCACGGCGCGCAGTCTGCTGGCGACCCTGCTGCTCGCCTCGGGCACGCCGATGCTCACGGCCGGCGACGAGTTCGGCCGCACCCAGCGGGGCAACAACAACGCCTACTGCCAGGACAACGAGATCTCCTGGATCGACTGGTCCCCGACGCCCCGGGGCCGCGCGCTGCGCGAGACCGTCACCAGGATCCTCACCCTGCGCGGGAAGCACCTCCAGCTGCGCACACGCCACTTCCTGCGACCGGCGGACGTCGAGCAGCTGGCACCCGATCAGGTCGCCTGGTTCGGGGCCGACGGGGAGGGCCTGAGCCACGAGGACTGGATGGATCCGTCCCGGCACCTGCTGGCGATGCTGCGCCCCGCCCCGCGCGGACGCACGGACGCCGACCACCTCCTGGTGATCCTCTCCGCCGCCTCGGAGGACACTGCGGTGCGCCTGCCCGGCTCCCCCTGGCCGCAGGGCATCGCCCGGGTGCTGCTGGACACGTCGCTCGAGCGTCAGGACGATCTGCCGGCCTCCCCGCTCACGGAGCGGACGGTGCTCGTGCCCGCCGGCAGCGTGGTCGTCCTCGGGATCGCAGCCGACGGCCCGGTGGAGTCTCCCGAACGGCTATCGTGAGGACCGTCACCGCGAACGTCGCAGGCGCCGAGCCGCCAGGCAGGAGAGGTCATGTCCGAGACCACCGAACACCGCGAGGTTCCCGCATCGGCCTCTTTGTCGTCCGCGTCTGCTTCCGCGTCATCCCCTGCGGCGGCGTCTGAGCCCGCCGGGCTGGACGGCGGAGTGGGGCGCATCCCGATCATGGGTGTCCAGCCAGTGGTCGACGGCGGTCGCTTCCCGGCCTCCTGCGTCGACGGGGAGACGGTGAGGATCACCGCGAACGCCTTCCGCGAGGGCCACGACGCGATGGGCGTGCAGGTCGTCCTCGTGGATCCCGAGGGCCGCGAGGAACGCGTGCCGATGGTCTCCACGAACCCGGGGCTGGACCTCTGGGAGGCCGCCGTCCGGCCCGAGACCACCGGGCACTGGTCGTTCCGGATCGAGGCCTATTCCGCGCCGTACGACACCTGGGCCCACGCCGCCGAGGTGAAGGTCCCCGTCGGCATCGACGTCGACCTGGTGTGCGCCGAGGGCGTGCTGGTGCTGCACCGGGTGCTCACGGAGATCGCCGAGGGCGACCGTCCCGCCTCCGACGGCCCCGTCGTCACCACCGCGCTGGAGAGCCTGCGCTCCTCCGACCTTCCCGCCGCCGCCCGGGTCGCCCCGGCGCTCGCCGCGGATCTGCGCGGACTGCTCACGGAGCGTCCGCTGCGCGAAGGGGTCACCGTCTCCGGTCCGTACGAGCTGATCGTGCACCGCCGTCGTGCGCTGTACGGCTCCTGGTACGAGTTCTTCCCGCGCTCCGAGGGCGCCCATTTCGATCCCTCGACCGGATGGACCTCAGGGACCCTGCGCACTGCGGCGACCTCCCTGGACCGGATCGCCCGGATGGGCTTCGACGTCGCCTACCTGACGCCGATCCATCCGATCGGGACGACCTTCCGCAAGGGACGCAACAACTCCCTGGACCCGCGGCCCGAGGATCCCGGCTCCCCCTACGCGATCGGCTCGGCCGACGGCGGCCACGATGCGATCCATCCCGACCTCGGGACGCTCGAGGACTTCGACGCCTTCGTCGCCCGCGCGAAGGAGCTGGACCTCGAGGTCGCGCTCGACATCGCCCTGCAGTGCTCCCCGGACCATCCCTGGGTGCACGAGCATCCGGAATGGTTCACCGTGCGTGCGGACGGCACGATCGCGTACGCGGAGAATCCGCCCAAGAAGTATCAGGACATCTATCCCCTCAGCTTCGACACCGACTACGACGGGCTGTACGCGGCGGTGCGGGACGTGCTCGAGCACTGGGTCGCCCACGGCGTGACCCTGTTCCGCGTCGACAACCCGCACACCAAGCCGGTGCGGTTCTGGGAGGAGCTGCTGGCTGAGTTCGACCGGAAGCATCCCGAGGTGATCTTCCTGGCCGAGGCGTTCACCCGGCCCACGATGATGCACACGCTCGGCAAGGTCGGCTACCACCAGAGCTACACCTATTTCACCTGGCGCGAGAGCGCGAAGGAACTGCGCGAATATCTCGAGGAGCTGGTCGAGTCCGCGCCGTACATGCGGCCCAGCTTCTGGCCCACCACGCATGACATCCTCACCCCGTTCATGACCAGCGGCGGCCGCCAGGCGTTCGCGCTGCGCGCCATCCTCGCCGCGACCCTGGTGCCCACCTGGGGCATCTACACCGGCTATGAACTGGTGGAGGACGTCCCGCGGCCCGGGGCCCAGGAGCAGATCGACAACGAGAAGTACGAGTACAAGCCCCGCGACTTCGCCGGTGCGCTCGTCTCCGGGAAGAGCCTCGAGCCCCTGCTCACGGACCTCAACCGCATCCGGCGGGAGCATCCCGCGCTGCAGTCGCTCACCGCGATCCACTTCCACGAGGCCGAGGACGAGCAGGTGCTGGTCTTCTCCAAGCACCTCGACGCCGAGGCCAGCGGCACCGGCTCCCCGGACACGATCCTGGTGGCCTCGGTGACCGTGCACGACCGTGACGCCGCCACCACCTTGCACCTGGACCTCGACGCTCTCGGTGTGGACACGACCTTCGAGGTCGAGGACCTCCTGAGCGGTGAGCGCTACACCTGGGACAAGGACCCCTACGTCATCCTCAGCGCCGCCGACCGGCCCGCGCACGTCCTGCGGATCATCCACCCCGAGGAGAGCTGACATGGCTGACCACATCGATCCCGCCGCCCCCGCGGTGATGCCCCTGGGCGTGCACGAGCTCGGCGCCACCGCCACCGGCAGCTACCACGACCCCCACTCGGTCCTGGGGGCGCACGAGTACGAGGGCACCACCACCGTGCGCACCCTCAAGCCCCTCGCCCGCGCCGTCGAGCTGGTGCTGCCCGATGAGAGCACCCATCCGCTCGCCCACGAGTACGACGGGATCTGGGCGCTCGCGCTCGACGAGCCACGGGTGGAGTCCTATCGCCTCCGCGTCACCTGGGAGGAGGGCGCCGAGCCGGTCGAGCTCGAGGAGCCGTACCGCTTCGAGCCCACCGTCGGCGAGTTCGATCTCCACCTGATCCGCGAGGGCCGCCACGAGGAGCTGTGGAGGGCGCTCGGTGCGCATGTGCGCACGCTGGACGACGTCGAGGGGACGTCCTTCGCGGTATGGGCTCCCAACGCCCGCGCCGTGCAGGTGATCGGCGCCTTCAACGGCTGGGACGGTCGCAGCCACGCGCTGCGCTCCCTGGGCGCCTCCGGGGCGTGGGAGATCTTCGTGCCCGGGATCGGGGACGGCGAGGTCTACAAGTACCGGATCCTCGGGGCCGACGGCACCTGGCGCGACAAGGCCGATCCGATGGCACGACGGGCCGAGGTGCCCCCGGCGACCGGATCCGTCGTCACCACCAGCGAGTTCGAATGGACCGACGAGCACTGGCTCGCCCAGCGCGCCGCACAGGATCCCGTCTCGTCCCGGATGTCGATCTACGAGCTGCACCTGTCCAGCTGGCGGCCCGGCCTCACCTATCTCGAGCTGGCCACCGAACTGGTCGACTACGTCACCGACCTCGGCTTCACCCATGTGGAGTTCATGCCCCTGGCCGAGCATCCCTTCGGCGGCTCCTGGGGATACCAGGTCACCGGCTACTACGCGCCGACGTCCCGCCTGGGCTCCCCCGACGAGCTGCGCCATCTGATCGATGCGCTGCACGCCGCGAACATCGGCGTGATCCTGGACTGGGTGCCGGCCCATTTCCCCAAGGATGACTGGGCGCTGGCCCGCTTCGACGGCACCGCTCTGTACGAGCATGCCGATCCGCGTCGCGGCGAGCACCCCGACTGGGGGACGCTCGTGTTCGACACGGGTCGTCACGAGGTGCGCAACTTCCTGGTCGCCAACGCCAGCTACTGGCTCGAGGAGTTCCACGTCGACGGCCTGCGGGTGGATGCCGTCGCCTCCATGCTCTACCTCGACTACTCGCGCGAGGAGGGGCAGTGGATCCCGAACCGCCATGGCGGGCGCGAGGACCTCGAGAGCATCGCCTTCCTGCAGGAGACCACCGCGACCGCCTACAAGCGGGCCCCGGGCATCATGATGATCGCCGAGGAGTCCACCTCGTTCCCCGGCGTCACCCGCCCCACCGATGCCGACGGCCTGGGCTTCGGCTTCAAATGGAACATGGGCTGGATGCACGACACCCTGGAGTATCTCGGCCAGGATCCGATCAACCGCCAATACCACCATGGCGACCTGACCTTCTCGATGGTCTACCAGTACTCCGAGAACTTCGTGCTCCCCATCAGCCACGACGAGGTGGTCCACGGCAAGGGGTCGCTGCTGCGCAAGGCGCCCGGCGACGACTGGCAGCAGGCCGCTTCGCTGCGCACCTACCTCGCCCTGCAGTGGACCCACCCGGGCAAGCAGCTGCTGTTCATGGGCAGCGAATTCGCCCAGGGCACCGAGTGGTCGGAGCAGGCGGGCCTGCCCTGGTGGCTGCTGGAGTACCCGCTGCACCGCGGGACCCAGCAGCTGGTCAAGGACCTCAACGCCCTCCAGGCCGAGCTGCCCGCGCTGTACGAGGGCGATCAGGACCCCGCCGGGTTCGAGTGGCTGATCGGGGACGACGCCGAGCACAACACGATCAGCTTCGTGCGGCGCGACCGCGCCGGCGATCCGGTGGTGGTGGTCTTGAACTTCTCGCCGCAGCCGTGGCACGACTACCGGATCCCGCTGCCCGAGGGCGGCGATTGGCTCGAGGTGCTGAACTCCGACGCTCCGGTCTACGGCGGCAGCGGGCTCGGCAACCTGGGACGGGTCCATGCCGAGGAGCTGCAGCTGCACGGTCGTGGCCATTCGGTGCGACTGACGGTGCCGCCGCTCGGCGCGGTGGTCCTCGTGCCGGCGCGACTGCGCGAGAGCTGAGTTCGACGCCTCACCGGCCCGGACGCCGCGCGACCGCACGGGCGGCACGGGCACCAGCAGCTCGGGCACCGCAGCGCAGGTAGCGCGGCTCGGGTGGCACGGACACGGCATCAAGAGCGGGCCGGGGGCATCCCCGGCCCGCTGGCCTGTCAGCAGAGCGGATCTCCACCCGGACGGCCGCCCGCCGTCAGCACTGCACGATCAGGTACGCGAGATCGGCACTGCACGGTCAGGCAGGCGAGATCAGTAGAGCAGGTTCGCCAGGCGCTTGCGGGCGGCGGGCACGCGCGGATCGGCGGGACCGGCCACCTCGAACAGCTGGAGCAGACGGTCACGGAGCTGCGCCTTCGTCTCCGCGTCGGCGCCCCGGAGGCGGTCGAGCAGACGGGTGAAGGCATCCTCGACGTGGCCGCCGAGCATGTCGAGATCGGCGACCAGGAGCTGGGCGTCGAGATCCTGCGGCCGCTGCGCGGCATCCTCGCGCACCGTGTTCGCGTCGATGCCCTGGGTGCGCCGCATGAGCGACACGGTCGCCAGGCCCGCCTTGGCCTCGGCGTCGGCCGGGGAATCGTTCAGCTGCTTCTCGTAGGCCACGACAGCGGCCTCGAGGTCGCCCTTCTCGATCGCCTCGTAGGCCTCCGCGATGAGCGGGGGCAGCGGCTCCTCGGGCGGGGCCTGCTGCTCGCTCTCCCCGGCGGCGGTGGTGTCCAGCCCCTGCTGCGTGGCGAGGTCGATCACCTGCGTCAGGAGATTGTCGACCTCTTCGTCGGGCAGCACGGACTGCACGATGGGCTGAACCTGGCCGAGGATCAGGAGCAGCAGGGTGGGCAGCTGCTGGACCCTCAGGGCGCCGGCGACGCGCTGCTGGGTGTCGGCATCGACCACCGCGAGGCGCAGAGCGCCGTTCTTCGCGTCGACCCCGCGCCGCAGCGAGCTGAGGAACTGCTCGCCCTCGGGGACCCGGGCGCTGGTGACCAGCAGCAGCGTGGGGATCTGCTGCGAATCGGCGACGAGCTGCTCGAGCCCCTGCTCGGTCACCGCCACCTCATGCGCGGACGGGGTGCCGCTGGTGCTCGGGGACCCACCGGCCGGCTGCTTCAGCTCGGCGAGGTCGATGATGCCGTACGGATCGGTCACGGAAGTGCTCCTTCGACGAGTTCGGGACTCCGACAGTCTAAGGAGTGCAGCCGCTCTGCGCTCCCAGCTCCTGCGGGACGGCCCTCAGGGCCTCACGAGCCCTCGGCACCCAGGGTGGTGAGCGTCGCGGCGATCGGCTGGATCGTGCCGCCGGCGTCCTTGGACGGGATGTACAGCGCCACGTGGGTGCCGAACTTCCGGATGTACTCCTTGGTGAACTCCCGCTTGCCGATCACCTTGGTGTAGGGATTGTCCTCCCCGTACCGCATGGTCGCGCGGTCCTTGATGGATACCGTGCGGGAGGACAGCAGAGTGCCCATGACGATCGCGCCGCCGTCATCGGTGCGCAGGCCTGCGAACTCCTCCTCCTTGACCGCGTAGGTCTCCTTCACGGTCGCCGCCTCGTCCTTCTCGACGCCCGTGTTCAGCTCGGTGCGCTCGGTCTGGATCTGCTTGTGGCGCTCCGTCATGAACGGGTCCTCGCCGAGCAGGTCGTCGGCGTCCGCGTCCTTGCCGTCCGAGAGCACCTTGGCGTACAGCGCGAGCGCCTCGTCCGGAGTGAGCAGGAGGTCATCGGCATCCGCCGCGACCGCCTCGGAGCCGACCAGCTCGTTGGGCACGCTCGGCATCTCGATGCCGGCAGCCTGCTGAGCCCAGCCCCAGGCGGAGTAGGGGGACTTCGCGTCGGCCTGCTGGAGCGCCATGAAGAACGGCACGCCCTCCTTCGCGGAGTCCTCGACCAGCGCGATCGCCACCCGCGGGAACTCCGCGCTGACGGTCGTCATGGGGACGATCAGCGTGTCGCTGGGCGTGGTGAGGAAGTCCTTCCACTCCTCGGCCTCCTCGATCATCGCGTAGGCGGCCTTGCGGAAGTCCGCGGCGGACCCGGAGCCGCGCGGCGCGAGCTTCTTGGCGTCCATCTTCTTGTCCGCGGCGACCACGGCGGCATTGACCTCGCTCACGCAGGTCTCGAACTGCTCGTGCGTGTTCACGGGCGTGGGCTCGGCCGGCTCGGGACCCTTGGGCGGTGCCGGCGGGGCCTCGGGCTCGGAGGAGCACGCGGCGAGGGCACCGGTGGCGAGCAGGGAGCCCGCACCGAGGAAGAAGCCGCGGCGGGCGACGGGTCGAGCGGTCATGAGCGTGTCCTTCCGCGCGGGGCGGCGCAGGGTCGGGCGGGTCATCGCGGGTCCTCGCTGCCGGGGAGCTCTTCGGACGCATCGGACGCACCGAAGCCGTCGGAGGCGTCGGACCCGTCGGTGGCATCGGGCCCGTCGGAGGCATCGGAGGACTCAGCGGTGCCGCTGTCGCCTCCGAGCGTGTGCGCGGGGGCGTCATCGGCCCGGCCGAACCCCCAGGCGTCGGTGTCGCCGTCCACGGGGGCGAGGACCTCGGTGTCGTCGACCGGGGCGAGCGTCTCGGTGCGGCCCGTCGGACGGTCCTCGGCGTGGTCCGTCGAACGGTCCTCAGCGTGGTCCGTCGAACGGTCCTCAGCGTGGTCCGTCGGACGCTCCTCGGCGCGGCCCACTGCGGAGAGGACCTCGGTGTCGTCCGTCGGGGCGTGCGTCCGGGACTCGTCCACCGGAGGGAGCACGTCGGTGGTCTCCGCGCTCGTCACGCTCGCCTCGTCGGCCGAGACGTCGTCATCGGCCTCCGGAGCGGCCATGGCGCCCGCTCCTGCGGCGGCCGGGGCCGTCGCCCCGCCGGCGAACGGTGCGTCGGTCTCGTCGACGCCGTCGGTCGCGACGTCCTCGCCGCCGATCTCGTCCAGCTCTTCCTCGTCACGGCGACGTCCGCCGATCGAGACCACGAGCAGCACCAGACCGATCACGGCGATCGCGGCGCCGCCGGCGTAGGCGAAGGGGACCCATTCGTTCTCGGCCTCGACCGGCCAGGTGATGGAGATCGAGTCGGCGCCCGGGGCGCTGCCGTCGGTGACCACGAGGATCGAACGGTAGGCCTGCTTGTTCTCGCCGTGTTCCTGCGCGGCGAAGTCGGCGACCTTAAGGGTGTACGGCGAGGCGCTCGTGTCCACGGTGCGCCACAGATCGGAGTCCGTGGGGCTGCTGATCTCCGTCTCCCCGTCGGGATGCACGGCCTCGGTGCTGAGGGTGCTCCAGTCGCTCGCCCCGGTGATGCGGGTGTAGGCGGTGTCCTCCAGGTAGGCCTCGATGTCGGAGTTGTCCGCGGTGATGACGGAGACGTCCGATTCCCCCTCGATGGTCACCTCGCCCTCCATGCCTCCCACGTAGAGCACGCCCGGATCGATCACGACGGCGGGGCCCGGATCGCTGAGCTCGACGGAGGCGGTGGTCTCGGTGGCGGGGGCCCAGGTGGTCTCTCCGAGGCGGCCCAGCGCCAGCCCGATCAGGCCCAGCAGGACCAGGAGGACGGCGAGGAGTCGTTTCACGATGGGTTGTGCTCCTAGAAGGCGGCCCGAGGGGGCCAAGGCGGCGGACCGTCCCACGATAGGGTGCGCAGCACGGCCTGGAACAGTTCCGCGTGACCATGTGCACCTGGGCAAAGAGATCTCCATGAGCATGCCATGCGCCTCTCATCAGGCACGGGACGGCGCTCCGCAGAGCCGTCGGGCCTTCCCGTGCCGTACCCTGTCGGGGTGCGTCTCGTCGTTGCCCGCTGCTCTGTCGACTACACCGGTCGACTCACCGCCCACCTCCCCCTGGCTCCGCGCCTGCTGATCGTCAAAGCCGATGGCAGCGTGCTGGTCCATTCGGACGGAGGCAGCTATAAACCTCTGAACTGGATGACTCCTCCCTGCACGCTGCGCTCCACGCGTCGCGATGACGACGAGATCGAGGCCGATCCGGACAGCGACTGGATCGAGCAGTGGGACGTCACCCATGACAAGACCGGTGACAAGCTCCGCGTGCGTCTGCACGAGATCCTCGAGGACAGCTCCCATGAGCTCGGCGAGGACCCCGGACTCCAGAAGGACGGCGTCGAAGCGCACCTCCAGGCCCTGCTCGCCGAGAACATCGACACCCTCGGCGAGGGCTGGAGCCTGGTGCGCCGGGAGTACGGCACCGCGATCGGCCCGGTCGACATCATGGCGCGGGACGCCGACGGTGCCGCCGTGGCGATCGAGATCAAGCGCCGCGGCGAGATCGACGGCGTGGAGCAGCTGACCCGTTATCTCGAGCTGCTGAACCGTGACCCGCTGCTGGCGCCGGTGCGCGGGGTCTTCGCCGCCCAGGCCATCAAACCGCAGGCCCGCGTTCTCGCGGAGGACCGCGGGATCGACTGCGTCACCCTCGACTACGACGCCCTGCGCGGGATCGACGACGTCGACTCGCGACTGTTCTGAGCCATCCCTCCCCCACCCCCAGGAGTTCCCGTGACCACGGCAGCCTCGTCGGACCGCACCGCACCACTGGCCGTCGACCTCGCCCTGCACGGGACGACCGTGCTGAAGCAGGGCGTGCTCCCCGACGGCCTCGTGCTGATCTCCGGCGCGGACGTGGTGTGGTCCGGCCCGGCCTCCCACGCCCCGGAGCATGCGGCCGCCGAGGAGATCGCCCATGACGGGCTGATCCTGCCGGGCCTGGTGGATCTGCACTGCCACGGCGGCGGCGGCGTCTCCTTCCCGGACTCGACGTCCCCCGAGGAGATGCTCACCGCAGTGCGCGAGCACCGCCGCCATGGGACCACGTCCCTGGTCGCCTCGCTGGTCACCGCGGAGGCCGAGACCCTGCGGGCACGGGTCGCGGATCTCGCGCAGCTCGCGGACGATGGCGAGATCGCCGCGATCCATCTCGAGGGGCCGTTCGTCTCCGTCGCCCGCTGCGGAGCCCAGAACCCCGAGCACATCATCGGCGGCGACGCCGATCTGGTGCGTGAGCTGGCCGCGATCGCCGGCGGATCGCTCGCGACGATGACCGTCGCCCCCGAGGTCGACGGCGCCGACCCGGTGCTCGAGGCCCTCGCCGAGGTGGGGGCGGTCCCCTCGCTCGGGCACACCGACGGGTCGAGCGAGCAGATGACCCGGGCGGTCGCCACCGCGAGAGCCGAGCTTCGCCGTGAGCACGGCCGCTCCCCACTCCCCACGGCGACCCACCTGTTCAACGGCATGCGCCCGATCCACCATCGCGATCCCGGGCCCGCGTTCGCGGCACTCGATGCCGCCGCCCGCGGCGAGCTCGTCGTCGAGGTGATCGCCGACGGCGTCCACCTGGATCGCCGGACCGTCGCCCACATCTTCTCCGTCGCTGCGCAGGACACGGTCGCGCTCGTGACCGATGCGATGGCGGCCGCCGGAATGCCCGACGGCCAGTACCGTCTGGGCGCGCTGGACGTCACGGTCGACGCAGGCATCGCCACCCTCACCGGGGGCAGCTCGATCGCCGGTGGCACGGCGCATCTGCTCGAGGTGGTCCGCTTCGCCGTCTTCGAAGCGGGTGTGGACCTGGTCTCCGCGGTGCGCGCTGCGACGACGGTCCCGGCACGAGTGCTGGGCCAGGAGGATCGGATCGGCTCGCTGGAGCCCGGCCGCCGCGCCGACGCCGTGCTGGTGGACGCCGATCTGCGGCCGGTGACGGTGCTGCGGGCCGGTCAGCGCGTCGAGGGCTGACCCCCCTCACCGCGCGCCACGGGAGCGACCCGCTCAGAGGATCGAGCCGAGAAAGGTCGCCGAGCACCGCCAGGGCGTGCCGCGTTGCGGCGGTGCACAGGGCCGTCGGCACGTGCCGCGCCGCGGAGGCGTGCAGGGCCGTCGGCACGTACCGTGCTGCGGGGGCGTGCAGGGCCGTGCAGGCTCAGTCGGCGTCGCCGATGACGAGTCCGGTCGGTGCGGCTTCGATCCAGGAGTTCAGCGCCGCGCCCGAGGAGATCCCCATGATCGCGAGCTCGGTTCGCCCGCCACGCAGCCGGAACTCGACCAGATAGCTGTCCTCCTCGCCCTGTGCCCGAGCCTCGAGCCGACGGCGGGACACGTCCAGCAGGTCAGCTCTCAGGATGGTCGTCTCGGGCCCCACCCGCAGGGAGAGCGCACGGAACCACAGCAGCCGATCGGTGCCGAAGCGCATCAGTCCCGGCGACCAGTGCGAGCGCCCGGTGACCCCGCGGCGCTCGAGGGAGCAGTCGAAGGCACCGCGCCGGCGCGACATCCCGATATTGCGGACGATGAGCACCACGGCCAGGACGACAAAGAGCATCCCGACCCCCTCGAGGAGGACCGGGATGCTCAGGTCGATCATGGACGGTTCAGAATCCGCTCAGCGTGCCGACTCGACGAGCTCGGCGTCGTCGACGCCGATCGTCACGATGTCGGAATCGACGGAGACGAACCCGCCATGGACCGTTCGCTCGGAGACGGTGCCGTCCTCGCCGGTGATGCGCACCGCGCCCTCGCCGAGCACAGCGAGAGTGGGCTGCATGCGCGGCAGGATGCCCATCGACCCGTCGGCCGCAGGCACGACGACCTGGGCGGCCTGGCCGGTCCACACCGTCCGGTCGCTGGTGACGAAGGTGACCTCGAGGGTGCTCACGCCCCGAGCTCCTTCTGGATCCGGTGGTGGTTCTCCATCACCATGTCGATGCCGCCGACATTGAAGAAGGCCTGCTCCGAGATGTGGTCGAACTCGCCGTCGCAGATGCCCTTGAAGCCCTCGATGGTGTCGCGCAGCGGGACGTCCGAGCCGTCGACGCCGGTGAACTGCTTGGCGAGGTGCGTGTTCTGCGAGAGGAACTGCTGGATGCGGCGTGCCCGCGACACCGTGATCTTGTCCTCCTCGGAGAGCTCGTCCACACCGAGCATCGCGATGATGTCCTGGAGCTCCTTGTTGCGCTGCAGGATCTGCTTCACGCGCACCGCGGTGCCGTAGTGGTCCTGGCCCACGTACTGCGGGTCGAGGATCCGCGACGTGGAGGTCAGCGGGTCGATCGCCGGGTACAGACCGCGCGAGGCGATCTCTCGGGAGAGCTCCGTGGTGGCGTCGAGGTGCGCGAACGTCGTGGCCGGCGCCGGGTCGGTGTAGTCGTCAGCCGGCACGTAGATCGCCTGCATCGAGGTGATCGAGTGACCACGGGTCGAGGTGATGCGCTCCTGGAGCACACCCATCTCGTCCGCGAGGTTGGGCTGGTAGCCCACGGCCGACGGCATGCGGCCCAGCAGGGTCGACACCTCGGAGCCCGCCTGCGTGAAGCGGAAGATGTTGTCGATGAACAGCAGCACGTCCTGGGACTGCACATCGCGGAAGTACTCCGCCATGGTCAGCGCGGACAGCGCCACCCGGAGACGGGTGCCCGGGGGCTCGTCCATCTGGCCGAAGACCAGTGCGGTCTTCTCGATGACGCCCGACTCGGTCATCTCCTCGATCAGGTCCCAGCCCTCACGGGTGCGCTCACCGACGCCGGCGAACACGGACACACCGTCGTGGTTGTTCGCCACGCGGTAGATCATCTCCTGGATGAGGACCGTCTTGCCGACGCCCGCGCCGCCGAACAGGCCGATCTTTCCACCCTGCACGTACGGGGTGAGGAGGTCGATCGACTTGATGCCGGTCTCGAACATCTGGGTCTTGGACTCCAGCTGATCGAAGTTCGGCGCCTTGCGGTGGATGGGCCAGCGCTCGGTGACCTCGAGGGTCTCGCCCTCGGGGAGGTTCAGCGCGTTGCCCACGGTGTCGAAGACGGTGCCGAGGGTGACGTCGCCGACGGGCACCGAGATCGGAGCGCCGGTATCGGTCACGTCCTGACCGCGGACCAGGCCGTCGGTCGGCTTGAGCGCGATCGCGCGGATCATGCCGTCGCCGAGGTGCTGGGCGGTCTCGAGGGTGATGACGGCCGAATCGAGCCCGGCGCTGCTCGCCTCGACGCTCGCGTGCAGAGCGTTGTACATGGCGGGGATGTTCCCGGGCGGGAACTCGATGTCGACGACGGCGCCGGTGACGCGCGCGATGCGTCCGGTCGCGGTCGCGGGGGCGGAAGCTGTGGTGGTCATGTTCGTTCTCTCCAAGGGGTCGGGCCCGCGCTCAGGAGCGCAGGCCAAGAGTTCTCAGCGTTCGGTGCGCCCGGATCCGGCGAGGGCGTCGGCGCCGCCGACGATCTCCGTGATCTCCTGCGTGATCTCTGCCTGACGAGCGGTGTTCGCCAGCCGGGTGAACTTGTCGATCTGTGTCTGTGCGTTGTCGGTCGCGGTCTGCATCGCACGCTGGGTGGCGGCGTGCTCCGAGGCCATCGACTGCATCAGCAGGTTCACGATGCGCGACTCGACGTACCGCGGGATGAGCTCCTGCAGGGTCGTCTCCGCGTCCGGAGCGAACTCGTAGAGCGGGAAGGCGCCGGGGACGTGATCCTCGGCGTCCACGAGCTGCATCGGCACCAGACGACTGGCCCGTGCGGCCTGCTTGAAGCGGCTCAGGAAGCGCGTCCCGACGAGGTAGAGCTCATCCAGATGCGTCTCCGGATCCTCCGACAGGAGATCGGCGGTGAGGGTGTGCGCGATGTCCTGTCCGAGCGACCCGAGCTCGGGCTCGCTGTACGGTGCCCAGGCACGGTGAGGATCACGGTTGCGGAAGCGGAAGTACGCCTCCCCCTTGCGACCCACGACGTACAGGACCGGGGTCTTGCCCTCGTCGATCAGGGTGTTGGCGAGCTCCTCGGCCGTGCGGATCGCGTTGTGCGAGTACGAGCCCGTCATGCCACGGTCCGCGGTGATGAGCAGGATCGCGACGCGACCGCTCTGCGCACGGTCCGCCTGGAGGAACGGATGCTGCGCCTCCTGCGAATGCGTCGCCACGGCACCGATCGCCTGCGTCAGCGCATCGGCGTACGGGGTCGTCGCGAGAACGCGGGCATGTGCCTTGGAGATGCGCGAGGCCGCGACCATCTCCTTGGCCTTGAAGATCTTCTTCATGCCCTGAGCGGACCCGATCCGCTGCTTGTACTCCCTCTGCTGTGCTCCCATGTCTCTCCTCGTACGTGGCGATCGACCGGCATCATCCGCCGTGCCCGCCGCGAACGGCGGGCACGGTGATCGGATCAACCGCGGGCGATGGTCTCCTGGTCGATGTCTTCGTCCTCGAGGCTCGTCTCGACGTCGTTCAGCGGGGTCTTGCCCTTGCCGGCGAGGAAGTCCTTCTTGACCTCGTCGAGGATCGCGATGAGCTCCTCCTCGGTCGCGGGCTCGAACTTCGAGGTCGAGCGGATCGCCTCGAGCACGCCGCCGTTGTGGCGGAGGTGCTCCAGCAGGTGCGACTCGAAGTCACGCACGTCCTCGACGTCGATGTCGTCGAAGCGACCGGTGGTGCCGGCCCAGATCGAGACGACCTCCTCCTCCATCGGGAAGGGAGAGCTCTGGTTCTGCTTGAGCAGCTCCATGAGGCGGGCGCCGCGGTTCAGCTGCTGCTTGGACGCACCGTCGAGGTCGGAGGCGAACATCGCGAAGGACTCGAGGTCGCGGTACTGCGCGAGCGAGATCTTCAGCGTGCCCGAGACCTTCTTCATGGCCTTGGTCTGCGCGGAGCCGCCGACGCGGGACACCGAGATGCCGACGTCGACCGCCGGGCGCTGGTCCGCGTTGAACAGGTCCGACTGCAGGAAGCACTGGCCGTCGGTGATCGAGATGACGTTGGTCGGGATGTACGCCGAGACGTCGTTCGCCTTGGTCTCGATGATCGGCAGGGCGGTCATCGAGCCGCCGCCCATCGCGTCGGACAGCTTCGCACAGCGCTCGAGCAGACGGGAGTGCAGGTAGAACACGTCGCCCGGGTAGGCCTCACGGCCCGGCGGGCGGCGCAGCAGCAGGGACACGGCGCGGTAGGCCTCGGCCTGCTTGGAGAGGTCGTCGAAGACGATGAGGACGTGCTTGCCCTCGTACATCCAGTGCTGTCCGATGGCCGAGCCGGCGTAGGGGGCGATGTACTTGAAGCCCGCGGGGTCGGAGGCCGGAGCCGCGACGATCGTGGTGTACTCCAGCGCACCGGCCTGCTCGAGGGTCGAGCGCACCGAGGCGATGGTCGAGCCCTTCTGGCCGACGGCGACGTAGATGCAGCGCACCTGCTTCTCCGGGTCGCCGCTCTCCCAGTTCGCCTTCTGGTTCAGGATGGTGTCCAGCGCGATCGTGGTCTTGCCCGTCTGACGGTCGCCGATGATCAGCTGACGCTGGCCGCGACCGATCGGGGTCATCGAATCGATGGCCTTGATGCCGGTGGCCAGCGGCTCCTTGACGCTCTTGCGCTGCATGACGCCGGGCGCCTGCAGCTCGAGGGCACGACGCCCGGAGGTGTCGATGGTGCCCAGGCCGTCGATCGGGGCGCCGGTGGGGTCGACCACGCGGCCGAGGTAGCCCTCGCCGACGGGGACGGAGAGGACCTCACCGGTGCGGCGGACCTCCTGGCCCTCCGCGATGCCGGAGAACTCGCCGAGGATCACGACGCCGATCTCGCTGAGCTCGAGGTTCAGCGCAAGGCCGAGCTCCCCGTTCTCGAAGCGGACGAGCTCGTTGGCCATGACGTTGGGCAGGCCCTCGACACGGGCGATGCCGTCGGCCGACTCGGTGACGCGGCCGATCTCCTCGCGGTCGGTGGAGCCTGCCTGGTAGGTGGACACGGCGGTGTCCAGGGCATGCCGGATGTCCTCCGGGCGGATCGTGAGCTCAGCCATCGCGGTGCTTCGCTTCCTCTCGTGGTCCCGTCGCTGCGGGAGGTGATGTGTGGTGCTGGGGGATGTGCCGCGGCCAGGGGCCGTCAGGACACCAGGTGTTCGCGAGCCTGGGACAGGCGCGCGAGGACGGTTGCGTCGTAGAGGTCGTCTCCGACGTGGATCCGCAGACCGCCCACGACGTCCTGCGAGACCTCGAGGTTCATCTGCACCTCACGGCCGTAGATGCGCGCGAGCACTGTCCCCAGACGGGACTGCTGCGCCTCGTCCAGCGGACGCGAGGTCTCGACCACGGCCAGCAGACGCTGACGGCGCTCCGAGGCGAACTCCGCGAACTCGCGCACTCGACGCGAGGGCTTGAGCTCGACCGCTCGGGACACGGCACGGACCGCGAGTGCGGTGGTGAGCCGGTTCGCGCGGCCCTCGAGCAGGGTGCGGACGACGTTCCCGCGGGCGGACGGATCCTCCCTGGCATCGTCGAAGCTCGAGGAGAGCTCGGCGCTGTCGTCGATCGTGCGGGAGAACTGGAACAGCTCCTCCTCGACCTGACCGAGGCTGCTCTCCCGCTCGGACTGCTCGAGCAGTGCGAGCACGCCCAGCCGTTCGAGCGCGTCGAGGATGTCCTCCTGCTCGGACCAGCGATGGCTCACGACCCCAAGGGTGAGACCGAGTGCGGCGTCGCTGACCTTGCCGGCCAGCAGCGCACGGACAGCCGCCTCCTTCGCCTCGGCGCCACGACCGGAGTCGCTCAGCAGACGCACGAGCTGGTTGCTGGAATCGATCGCATCGGCGATCGCGAACAGTTCGTCCGCGGTGCTGTCCAGCGAGACGCCGTCCGTCGCGAAGACGGACTGGGCCTGCTGAGCGACCTCGGCGAACGAGGTGGAGGAAGTTCCTCGCATCACTGGTCCTTATCGGGTGGCGGTCTGGCTCGACTCGAGGTCGTCCAGGAACCGATCGATCACACGGCGGGAGCGCTCATCATCGGTGAGGGACTCCCCGACGATCTTGGAGGCCAGATCGCTCGCAAGCGTGCCGACCTCGCTGTGGAGCTGCGCGGAGGCCGTCTGGCGCTCTGCGGACAGCTGCTGACGGCCGGCGACGAGCACACGCTCGGACTCCGACTCTGCACGGACCTTCGCCTCTTCCACGATGCGGGCGCCGTCCTGGCGCGCCTTCTCGCGAATGCCTGCGGCCTCCTGGCGAGCAGCGGCGAGCTCCTCCTCCTGGGTGGCCTTGAGGTCGTCGGCCTGCTGCTGGACCTCTTCTGCCTTCTTCAGGCCGCCCTCGATCTTCTCCGCACGCTCGTCGAGCACGGCGTTCAGCCGCGGCAGGACGAACTTGAGGAAGACGACGGCGAAGATGATGACGAAGATCAGGGTCCAGATGATCTCCGGGACCTCGGGCAGCAGAAGCTTGTAGCCCGGGACTTCTTCTTCGGCGAGAATCATGGGGAGAGCCTCAGTTGAAGAGCAGGCCGGTGACGATGGCCAGCAGGGTCAGGATCTCGGTGAACGCGATACCGATGAACATGGTGGTCTGGAGCTGGCCGCGCAGCTCGGGCTGACGCGCGGTGGCCTCAGCGGTCTTGCCGACAATGATGCCGATGCCGATGCCGGGGCCGATCGCGGCGAGGCCGTAGCCGATCGACGCGACGTTGCCGGAGACTGCGGAGAGGATCATCGGGTCCACGGGATTTCCTTTCGTTGTGCCGCCCGGGCGGGCGGCAGACAGGGGTCTTGCGGGGAGGTGAGGGTCAGGTGCGAGCGGTCAGTGCTCGTCGGAGGTGGCCATCTGGATGTACACCGCGGCCAGCATCGTGAAGATGAAGGCCTGCAGGGCGGCCACGAAGATCTCGAAACCGAAGATGCCGATCGCGAGAGCGCCGGTGAAGGGCGAGCCCAGGATGAGCCAGGTGCCCGAGAGCAGCAGGCCCTGTGTCAGGCCGATGAAGACGACCATCATGATGTGACCGGCGACCATGTTCGCGAGCAGTCGGATCGTGAGCGAGGCCCAGCGGATCAGCACCACCTGCAGGAACTCGATCGGGATCAGCAGCAGGTAGATCGGCTTCGGCACCCCGGGAGGCATCGTCTCGTGCTTGAGGTAGCCCGCGAAGCCATGCTTCTTCACGCCCGCGACCACGTAGGTCACGAAGGTCCACAGCGCCAGCAGCAGCGGCAGACCGATCACGGAGGTGCCGGCGAGGTTGAGCCCCGGGACCACTCCGGCCAGGTTCATCGAGAGGATGAGGAAGAAGATCGTGATCAGGAAGGGGGCGAAGCGCCGGCCCTCCCGGATGCCCAGGGTGTTCTGGATGATCGTGCCGTGCACGAATTCGATGAGCAGCTCGACGATGCTCTGCGCACGACCCGGCACCAGCTTGGCGCGCGAGGCGATCACGCACGTCACGATGAGGACGACGGCGATCACGATCAGTCGCACGAGCTGGACGCGGTTGAACTCGAACGGCGTCCCTGCGAAGAGGATCGCCGGCGGGAAGAACTCCGCGAGGGTCGGGATGTGGAAGAGCGAATCGCCCTCTGCGTACAGCGTGGGGCTGAGGTCTGCGGTGTTCAGCTCGATCTCCCGTGGTCGTACAGCCTGGCGTGAACACGCCGGCCGTGGCCGTCATCTCGATCTGGACCGACCCGGGTACGACCATCGTGCGTACGGCGATGGACGACGCTAGGCGCCTCGGGTGGTCGATCAGTGGTCGCAACCCTGCGGTTATGCACCGTGATCAGGGCTCGAGCACCTGGAAAAGCATAACAGAGTGCACTCCTCATGCATCGTCCTCGGGAGGTGCTGCGACCGGCTCCACATCCAGCGGCTGGCGTGAGCGCATCAGCAGCGTCACCTCCACCGTCACGGCGGACACTGCGCCGACCAGCAGTGCCAGTCCGATCCATCGCGTCGAGACGCTCGCGAGGTCCCGGACCACGATCAGGACGAGAATCACAATCAGCATCTTGACGGCCCAGCTGCCGAGCACGCCCGCAGCCATCGTCACGGGGGTCATCCGACGGCCGATGACGGCGATCACGAGAGTCGGCAGCACGACGACGAGGGTCAGGCCGGTGCCGATCAGGGCGCCGATGAGGGCCGGCCCGTCGGCCGTCACCGCGGCGACCGTGATCACGATCGCGTCGAGGACCAGGCCGACCACGAGTGCCAGCAGGACCGCTCGCTGCATGGCGCGGTCCCCCACGGCACGGCGGCGCCTGCGCGCCTCCGAGACGGGCGGGTCGGCGGGAGCGGCGTCGCCCCCTGCGCCGGGAGCGCCGACAGGGCGGGAGGGCTGTTCAGACTGAGGAGACATCGGAGTCCTTCCGGCGGCGCCCAGGGCGCCATCTGAGCGGGTCGAAGGTCATCAGGAGCGCGAACAGCAGTCCGCACACCCAGAAGATCACGACGGCCTGGGTGGAGAGCACGAGGGGCAGGAGCAGCCCGACGGAGATCACCACCGTCCACGTGTACATGATCAGCACGGCGTTGCGCTTCGAATGGCCCAGCCGCAGCAGTCGGTGGTGCAGGTGGGCCTTGTCGGCGTGGAAGGGCGACTTGCCCGACCCGATCCGTCGCACCACGGCCAGGGCGAAGTCCAGGAACGGGATCACCATGACCCCGATCGGCAGCAGGATCGGAAGGAACTGACCGAAGAAGTCCGCGCTCGAGAGCCGGGCGGGGTCCACCTGCCCGGTCACCGCGATCGTGCTCGCGGCCAGCAGCAGCCCCAGCAGCATCGACCCGGAGTCCCCCATGAAGATGCGGGCCCGGGTCATGTTGTGCGGGAGGAAGCCCAGACAGGCACCGATCAGCACGGCGGTGAGCAGTGCGGCGAGGGACGAGTAGTCCGTGGTCGAGGCATTGCGGGTGAGCGTGTAGGCGTAGACGAAGAACGCGGCGCCTCCGATGGCCATCACCCCGGCGGCGAGCCCGTCGAGCCCGTCGACGAAGTTCACGGCGTTCATGCACACCACCACGACGAGCACGGTGAGGATCAGGGCCGAGCGCTCCGACAGGATCGTCACTCCCCCGATGGGCAGGGACACCAGGCTCACGCCCTGCCAGGCCAGCAGCATCGCGGCGAGGATCTGCCCGGCGAGCTTCGTCATCCAGTCCAGGTCCCATTTGTCATCGGCCGCGCCGAGCAGGCACACCAGTCCTGCCGCGGCGAGGATCGCCCAGGCCTGTCGGGTGTCGGCGAAGAGACCTTCGAGGAAGGGGATGTTGCTCGCGACGACCATGGCGGCGACCACGCCGGAGAGCATCGCCAGCCCGCCCAGGCGAGGGGTGACGGCGTCGTGGACGTCACGGGCGCGCACTGCGGTCATCGCACCGGCCCGTCGGGCCAGCAGCCTCACGGCGGGAGTGACCAGATATGTCACCGCGGCGGAGACCAGCAGGATGAAGAGATAGATCCTCACCCTTCAGCGTTCTCCTCGCCGGGTCCGCCGGGGCGCCTGGGTGCGGCGGCATCGGGGTCGTCCGTGCCAGGAGCCTCGGCGGCGGGCTCCGCGGCGGCGTCGGACGCGGCGGGCGCCGGATCGGGCTGCGTCGGCGCGTTCTCCAGGGGCGATTCAGGGTCGGGGGTGGTGGAGAGCTCGACGAGGTCGGGCTCTGCCGGGAGGTCGAGCACGCCGGGGGCCTCCGCCGAGGCAGCGGGCGCAGCGGTGGCCTCGAGGGTGGACGGTTCCGCAGGATCTGCGGGATCTGCGGGATCTGCGGGATCTGCGGGATCTGCGGGGTCAGTCTCCTCCGCAGGAGCGAGGCTCGTGGCAGCTCCGGTGGCGTCGGCCTGCTCTGCGGGGTTCTGCGCCGCGGGGTCGTGCTCTGCGCCGTCCTGCTCCGTCGCCTGCTCAGAGCCCTCGGACTCTTCAGACCCCTCAGACCCTTCAGCCCCTTCTGCCTCTTCGGCGCCCTTGGCGTCCTCGGGGTCCTCGACCTCGGGAGCGGCGAAGATGTCGCCGACGGCGGCGATGATCTCCTCCTTCGTCAGGACGCCCTCACGGACGATCTCGGGGGGCTCCACCGTGGTGTCGATGATCGTGGAGCTGGTGCCGATCTTGGCGGTGCCGCCGTCGAGGTACTCCTCCACGGAGTCGCCGAGCTGGGTGGCCGCGTCGAGCACCGTGAGCGCTGCGGACTTCCCGTGGCGGTTCGCGCTGGAGACGGCGAGCGGCCCGGTGCGGCGCAGCAGCTCGAGGGCGACCTCGTCATCGGGCATGCGCAGCGCGACGGTGCCGCGGGTCTCGCCCAGGTCCCAGGTCAGGGACGGCTGGGCGCGGAGGATCAGGGTGAGCGGGCCGGGCCAGAACTCCTCGGCGAGCTGCTCGACGTAGTCCGGGACGTCCATGGCCAGCGCCAGCAGCACGGCATGGTCCCCCACCAGCACGGGCGGAGGGACATCGCGACCTCGGCCCTTGGCCTCGAGCAGGTCGGCAACGGCGTCAGGGGTGAAGGCATCGGCGCCGATGCCGTAGACGGTGTCCGTCGGCAGGACGATCAGCTTGCCGTCGCGGACGGCGTCGGTCGCCGCGGCGAGGGCCGCCTCGCGGGATTCAGGGTTCTGGGTGTCGTGCACGCTCACTGGGTCAGTCTCTCACTTCCAGGGTTAAGGTCCCCGTCCCCACGTCGCGCGATCAGGAACCGATCGCGACCGGTGAGGTCAGGGGCAGTGCTCAGAGGGTCGAATCCACCGATCTGCGCGGCGGCGTCTCGGGCGGCCGGACCCTGGACATCAGCATGCTCCATGATGAGCACGCCGCCGGGGCGCAGCAGGCGGGAGGCCCAGGAGATCACGGCACGCGGGACCTCCAGGCCGTCGCTCCCCCCGCCGAACAGTGCTCGGTGCGGATCGTGCTCGAGCACCTCGGCGTCGCGGGGCACGGCTTCGGGCGGGATGTACGGCGGGTTGGAGACGATCGCGTCGACCGGTGCCGCCGCGATCAGCTCCGCGAGGGACGAGGACGCGGAGTCTCCGAGGTCGGCCTGCAGCACTCGCCCTCGGCCGGGGCCGGCGCTCTCGAGGTTCTCCCGGGCCAGGGTGGCCGCGGCGGCATCGATCTCGACCGCGAGGACCCGGCTGCCGGGGATCTCATCGAGCACTGCGGCGCCCAGGGCGCCGCTGCCGGCGCACAGGTCCAGCACGGTGGCGAGCGGACCCTCGCTGTGCTCGCGCAGCAGGTCGATCGCGAGCTCGGTCTCCGGGCGCGGGATGAACACGCCCGGCCGCACGGCGAGCATCAGGCGGCGGAAGGGCGCCCGGCCGAGGATCAGCTGCAGGGGTTCGCGCAGCTCCCGGCGCGCGGTGAGCCTTTCGAGCTCCGCGGAGAAATCGTCCGGCAGGTCGTCGAGCATCACGAGGGGACCCTCGCAGCGGGCGGCGGCGCCGAGCAGAGCACGCGCATCGACGCTGGGCGAGGGCACGCCGGCCCGTCCCAGCCGCTGGGTGGTCTCCGACAGCGCGGTGCGCAGACGCGTGCGGGTGTCGGCGGCGCTCATCGGGTGCCGTCCTCGTCCGAGGAGCGTCGGGCGTCCTCGAGCCGAGCGGCGCGCTCCGCATCCCGGGAGGAGGCGATCAGCGCATCGAGGTCGCCCGCGAGGACATGGGCGAGGTTCCCTGCCTTGTACCCGGTGCGGTGGTCGGCCAGGCGCGACTCGGGGAAGTTGTAGGTACGGATGCGCTCACTGCGATCCACGGTGCGCACCTGAGAGCGACGGGCGGCGGCGGATTCCTGCTCCTGCTCGGCACGACGGGCATCGAGCAGACGGGTGCGCAGGATCCGCAGCGCCTGCTCGCGGTTCTGCAGCTGGCTCTTCTGGTCCTGGCAGGAGACGACCACACCCGTCGGCAGATGGGTGATGCGCACGGCGGAGTCCGTGGTGTTCACGCTCTGGCCTCCGGGACCGCTCGAGCGGAAGACGTCGATGCGCAGATTCGCGGGCGCCATCGCCTCGGCGAGCAGCTCGCCCTCGTCGGTCTCGTCGGCCTCGGGCATCACGAGCACGCCGACGGCGGAGGTGTGGATCCGGCCGGCGGATTCCGTGACCGGCACGCGCTGGACCCGGTGCACGCCAGCCTCGTGCTTGAGGTGGGCGTAGACGCCGTCGGCCGGAGCGGTCCCGGAGCGGGCGCTGATGGCGGCGGTGACGTCCTTGAAGCCGCCGAGGTCGGACTCGGCGGAGGTGAGCACCTCCACGCGCCATCCCCGGTGCTCGGCGTAGGCGCGGTACATGCGCAGCATCTCGGCGGCGAACAGCGCGGATTCCTCGCCGCCCGCCCCGGCCTTGATCTCCAGGATCACGTCGCGGGCGTCGTCGGGGTCACGAGGTGCCAGCAGGTCCTCGAGATGCTCCTGCTCCTGCTCCAGGCGGGCCCGGAGCTGCTCGGCCTCGGCGGCCAGCTCCGGGTCGTCCTCCCCCATCTCGAGCAGCTCGTGGGCGGTGGCGAGATCCGCGGAGAGGGCGGTGACCCGATCCGCGGTGGTGAGCACGGTGTCGAGCTCTGCATACCGCCTGCCCACCCGTCGGGCGCGGGCCGGGTCGTCGTGCAGCTCCGGATCCGCCATCGATTCCTGGAGCCGGGCGCGCTCGAGGCGCAGGGGATCCAAACGATCATCCTGACCGTCCGTGCTGTGCTCACTCATCTCGGCTCATCTCGGCTCCGCCCTCGCATACGACGACGCCGGTGCACGCCCTGGGGCGCGCACCGGCGTCGGAGACTGGGATCAGGCTCGCGCTCCGCAGCCTGACCTCCTGCCGAACGCGCCTTCCAGCGCGTCCGTCAGGAACTCTGTCAGGCCTTCTTGCCGTAACGGGCCTGGAAGCGTGCCACGCGGCCGCCGGTGTCGAGGATCTTCTGCTTGCCGGTGTAGAAGGGGTGGCATGCCGAGCAGACCTCGGTGCTGATCGCACCGTCCTTCTTGGTGCTGCGGGTCGTGAACGAGTTGCCGCAGGTGCAGGTCACCTGGGTCTCGACGTATGCGGGGTGGATATCAGCCTTCATGTCTCTCCTTCTCAGGGTCGCTGGGTCGGCGCCCGGCGGGCGCCGTGAACCAGAACCGACGTCACAGTCTGCCACGCGCCGCACCTCCGACGCGAGAGCTGGAGGTGCGGCGTGCGCTACATCGCCTCTCAGGTGGAGGCCCCCACCTCGAGGCGATAGGGCACCACGCGATGGGCCTCCGGCCCGGTGAGCGGCACGGAGCCGTCGAGCATCCCCTCGACCAGGGACACCGTCTCCCTCGCGACAGCTTCGATGTCGATGCTCAGCGTGGTCAGCTCCGGGGTCACCAGCGAGGCGATCTCCAGGCCGTCGATCCCCACCAGCCGCACTCCCCCGGGCACCTCGACATCCATCTCCCGCAGGGTGCGCAGCAGCCGCACGGCCAGCACGTCGTTGAAGGAGAGCAGCACATCGGCCCCGCTGGCGAGCGCCTCCTCAAGGGCGGCTCGGTGCCCCTCCCGGGGATGGATCTCCCGGACCGGCACCTCCCCGCTCTCATGGAGCTCGCTCAGGCCGGCGGCGAGAGCGAGCGCGCGGTCACCGATCGGCCCTCCCACGAGGTCGAGCACCAGCGGCCTGCGCACTCCCGCATTGCGCAGGTGCTCGACCAGCTCCGCGATCGCCTCGGCCGGTGCCAGTTCGACGACCGCGAGCTCCTCGAGCTGGTCCACGCTGCCATCGAGACGGACCACCGGCATGCCGGCAGTGCCGCGGATCCCTTCGGTCCGCACCCCGTAGCCGACGATCGCGTCGACCCGTCGGGCCAGCTCGCCGGCGACGGCCTCGGGATCCGGGGCGTGCTCGGCCTCGGCGAGCACGACGTTCCAGCCGAGCGGGGCGCAGGCGCGCACCACGGCGGCGCCGAGCTCCGCGTAGTACGCATTGGACAGGTCCATCACGACCAGGCCGAGCGTGATCGGACCCTGCTCCACCAGCCCCCGACCGAAGCGCGAGGGCCGATAGTTCAGCTCCTGCACGGCGGCGAGGACGCGCTCACGGGTGCCCGCGCTGATGCCGGACATGTCGTTCAGCGCCCTCGAGACCGTCTGCCGGGAGACCCCGGCCCGCTCGGCGACGTCGATGATGGTGGGCCTGCGCCCCGAACGGCTCACCTCGACTCGGACCGCAGGTCGAGCCAGGCGAGGTCGGCATCGCTCAGCTCCACCCCGAGACCGAGGGTCGACGAGCGCATCTCGGCGATGCTGCGCGGCCCGAACAGCGGGAACGTCGGGAACTTCTGGTGCAGCACGAAGGCCAGGGCGATCGCCGTGGCCGGGACGCCGCGCTCCGCACCGAGCGTCTCGGCCCGGGCCAGGCGCTCGAAGTTCTCGTCGCTGTAGTAGCAGCGCACGAGCTCGGCATCGGAGCGGTCCTCGGGGTGCGCGCGACCGGTGAAGAAGCCGCGTGCCTGCGAGGACCACGGCAGCAGTGCGATACCGCGCTCCTCGAGCCAGGCCTTGGAGTCGGCGTCGGTCGCGTGGACGCAGCCGGCCCACGGCACGTCCAGCGCCTCGGCGAGACCGAAGTGGTTGGACAGGATGGTGAAACCGGTGCGGCCGTTGGCGCGCGCGTACTCGTTGGCCTCGTCCACGCGGGCGGGCGTCCAGTTCGAGCCGCCGTAGGCACGGATCCGTCCGGCCTGCAGGTGCTCCTCCAGGACGTCGACGAACTCCCCGACCGGGATGTCGAGGTTGTCGCGATGCATCATGTAGAGGTCCGCGTAGTCCGTGCCCTGCCGCTCGAGGGACTCCTCCAGCTGGCGGGAGATCGACTCGGGGTCGCAGTGCGGGGTGTGGGCGCCCTTGGTGATGACGACGACGTCCTCGCGCACTCCGCGGTTCTGGACCCACTTGCCGAACAGCTTCTCGATGTAGCCGCCGCCGTAGATGTAGGCGGTGTCGAACGTGGTGCCGCCGATCTCGTAGAACGCATCGAACATCGCGGAGGCATGGGCCAGGTTCATCTGGTTGTCGCAGCCCATGACCAGGCGCGAGACCTTCTTGTCGATCCCGGGCAGCGACCCGTAGGCCATCTCGGGTCCGGTCTGCACGCTGCCGGCGACGAGGGGCCTGCCGGTGAGGGTCGGGATGTCGGCGTCATCGGCCTCGAAGGGGAACCGCAGGCCGATCTGCTCGCGCCAGAGGTCCAGCGCACGGGCCTGACCCAGTGAGTTCTCCCCGGTGACCTCGGGGACGACCTCGCCGGCGCGGGCCGCACGGGCCAGGGCGTCGGCCTCGAGCGCGTAGGCGGCCGCCGCGGGGATCTCGAGCTTCTGGGGCTGCTGGCCGACCACGTCGAGCTCGATGGTCTGCTGCTCGCCCAGGGCCCACGGGTCCGACAGGCGGATCACGCCGCGCGAACCGGTGATGGTGGCGGACTGCGGGTCGGCCAGGCGCACGCCGGTGCGCAGGCTCGCGGTGATCGCTCCGGGCAGGGTCACCTCGGCAGCGGCCCATTCGTCGACCCCGGTCTCCCCGATCGTGCCGCTGCCCTGCAGGCTCAGCGGGTCGGCGAAGGCGGCGCCCTGCGCGGCACCGGCGACGAAGCGGGCGAAGGACAGCGGGTAGCAGCCGACGTCGAGGATCCCGCCCCCGGCGAGGGCCGGGTCGAACAGGCGCCCGCTGCGGCCTCCGGTGTCGAAGGCGAAGGAGGCATCCACGTGGGTGACCTCGCCGATCGCGCCCTCGGCGACCAGCTCGAGGACCTTCACCGTCTGCGGGTGGAAGCGGTACATGTACGCCTCCAGCAGCACCTTGCCGCTGCGCTGCGCGAGATCGGTGAGCGCCATCGTGGTGCCGGAGTTCGGGGTCATCGGCTTCTCGCACAGCACGTGCTTGCCGGCCTCGAGCGCTGCGGCGGCCAGCTCGGCATGCCCGGTGTGCACGGTCGAGACGTAGACGGCGTCGACCTGATCGGACGCGAGGATCTCGTCATAGCTGCCCAGCAGTGCCGGCTCGGCGAGGGGGAACTCGTCGGCGAAGGCGCGGGCACGCTCCGGGGAGCTGCTGCCGACGGCGACCAGCACGCCGTCCTGCGAGGAGGGCAGCTGGGAGGCGAAGCGGCGGGCGATGCCGCCCGGGCCGAGGACAGCCCAGCGGAACGGGGTGGAGGAAGTGCTCATGGAGACGTCGTCGTCCTTCGAAGTCGGGATCGGGAGGGCGGACCAGCAGGAAGGGCGGGCCGAGGCCTGCCACCGCCATGTCGTGAACGTTCACGACATGACCACGTTAGCCCCTTCGCGACCGGAAGGACAAGTGCGGCCGTTCCGATGTCCCCAGATCCCACCCCGCTCACCGCGACCGTCGCCGCGATGGTCGCCTCGGCGACCCCGACAGCGACAGAGACAGCGATGGGATGGCGATGGGGGCGGGGGCGAGGACGGGGACGAGGGCGGTCGCTGCGGCACTCGCCCCCGCTTCGCCGCCCGGGCGTCCGCGCTGCAGCGCACCGTTGACGCACCCACGTCGCGCTGACATGATCTGCGTCACCCGGGAACGTTCACGGTTCGCTCTGCCGCTCAACGAGGAGACTGCATGACCACCCCGACCGCTCGACGCCCCCTCGGGGCGATGTCGCCACCTCACCGTCCGTCCCGCCGCTCCCTCCTGCTCGCGGCCGGGCTCGCGCCTGCTGCGGGACTGGCCGGGTGCGGCTCCGCTCCCACCATCTCCGACGATCCAGACGAGCTGGTCATGTGGTACTGGAACCGTGCCGCCAGCCCTTCCCTGCTCGAGAAGGCGGCCAGCCGGATACCGGGCACCGATCGTCACGTCCGGGCGGACGTCATCGGCACCAGCTTCGACACCAAGCTGCGCACGAGCCTGGCCGGGAACGCGTACATCCCTGACATCACCTACATCAACTCCAACAACGCCCTCTACTTCACCAACGAGGACCAGTTCCTGGACCTCGCTGAACTCGGCGCCGACTCCGTGAAGGACGACTTCTACGAATGGAAGTGGAACCTCGGCACCACCCCGACGGGCCGCTTCTGCTTCTTCCCCCTGGACATCGGCCCCACCGGCTTCTTCTACCGCCAGGACATCTTCGAGGACGCCGGTCTGCCCAGCTCGCCGGAGGAGGTCGCGGCGGCGGTCACCACTTGGGAGGACTGGATCTCCCTGGGCGCGGAGCTCAAGGCAGCCGCCGACAGCTTCTTCGTCAACGACGCGCAGGCGATCTACGAAGGCGTCCTCAACTCCAGCCCGGAACGCTACTTCGACGCCGACGACACCCCTCTGTACACGATACCCGGCAGCGCCGTCCGCCAGGCCTGGGACATCACCGCCGCCGCGATCGACGCCGGCATCACGGCCAAGATCCCTCGCGATCGCGGCACCGATCAGAACGCCGCCTGGGCGAGCGGCCGCACCGCGGGGAACATCGGCGCCGCCTGGTGGTCCCAGATCCTCGAGGAATCGGCCCCGGAGACCGCGGGGACCTGGAGACTCGCAGCCCAGCCGGTCCGCCCGGGGAACAACGGGGGCTCCTTCGCCGCGCTCCCCCGCACCTGCAAGGATCCAGAAGCGGCTCTCGCGTTCCTCACCTGGATCAACTCACCGGAGAACCAGGCCACAGCGTACGAGGACGTGCAGCATTCCCCTCCACCCCCGACTCCTTCTCCCAGCTCACCTACGGCGGTGATTTCTTCGGGGACCAGGATCCGCTGGACTTCTTCTCCACCGCCGCGGAATCCGTCCCCGAATCGTTCATCAGCACCTGGGAGACGATCATCGGCGGCTTCTTCACCGCCGAGATCACCGAGGTCGAGACGTCGGGCAAGGATCCCGAGCGCGCCTGGGACGATGCGGTCGCGCAGTCGCAGAAGGTCCTCGCCAAGCGAGGTGTCGAGGTATGAGCGCCATAGCTCCCGAGCACCCCAGCGCCGCGGAACGCGACCCTCGAGCACGCCGGAGGAAGAAGCTGCGCGAGGTGCTGCCGCTGTACGTGGCGATCTCGCCGTTCTATCTCCTGTTCGCCGTCTTCGGGCTGTTCCCGATCCTCTTCTCCATCGTCCTGTCCCTCACCGATTGGGACGGGATGGGAGACATCTCCTTCGTGGGGCTGGCGCAGTACCAGTTCCTGCTCGCGGACGGCCGCTTCTGGAACGCGGTGGGGAACACGTTCATCATCTGGTTCCTGTCCACGGTCCCCACGCTGTTCCTCGCGATGGTGATCGCGTTCCTGCTGCACCAGAACATCCGGTTCACGAAGTTCTATCGGGTGGCGTTCTTCCTGCCGAACGTCACCTCGATGGTGGCGATGGCGATCGTGTTCGGCTCGGTCTTCTCCGACACCTTCGGGCTCGTGAACTCAGCGCTCACGGCGCTGGGCCTGGACACGGTTCCGTGGCTCTCCAGCCCCTGGGGCATCAAGCTCACGATCGCGATGATGGTGATCTGGCGGTTCACCGGCTACAACGCGATCATCTATCTCGCCGGGCTGCAGTCCATCCCGACGGACATGTACGACGCCGCGAAGGTCGACGGGGCCAGCATGCGCCAGGTGTTCTTCCGGATCACGGTGCCGATGCTGCGACCGATCATCCTGTTCACCGTCATCACCTCCACCATCGGCGGCTTGAGTCTGTTCACCGAGCCGCAGGTGCTCCTGGGCAACAGCGGCGGCGCCGGCGAGGCCGGCATGACGATCGTGCTCTACCAGTACAACCAGGCGTTCACCCAGTTCGACTTCGGCTACGGATCCGCGATCGCGTGGGCGCTGTTCCTGATCGCCGCGGTGTTCGCGATCATCAACTGGCGCCTGGTCTCCGGACGCGGTGACGACGCCGCACCCCGCATCTCCCGGAAGAAGGAGGCACGACGATGACCGCCCTGGCACCGATCCCGCCGAAGAGCTCGGTGGATGAGCAGCCCCGGAACCGGCATTACGTCGCCCGTGGTCGTGTCTCGACGATCGTCACCCATCTGTGCGTGATCATCGGAGTGCTCCTGTCGATCTTCCCGTTCTACTGGCTGATCGTCATGTCCACCTCGACCACCGGGGAGATCTTCGGATATCCGCCCAAGCTCACCTTCGGCTCGAGCTTCCTGGAGAACGCCCGCAACGTCGTCTCCAGCGTGGATCTGCTGCAGGCGCTCGTGAACACGATCATCGTCTCCACCTTGTGCGCGGTGCTGGTGATGTTCTTCGACTCCCTGGCCGCCTTCGCGTTCGCGAAGTTCGACTTCCCGGGGAGGAAATGGCTGTTCGTGCTGCTGATCGCCACGATGCTGGTGCCCGGCAGCCTGTCCCTGGTGCCGAGCTTCATCCTCATGTCCGCACTGGGCTGGGTCGGGACGCTCCAGGCGCTGATCGTGCCGGGCGCGGCGAACGCCTTCGGGATCTTCCTGCTGCGGCAGATGGCGGCGGGATCGATCCCCGATGAACTCGTGGAATCCGCGCGTATCGACGGAGCCGGGTTCTTCACCACCTATTGGCGTGTGGGCGTGCCGCTGCTGCGCGGCGGCCTCGCCTTCCTGGGCATCTTCACCTTCATCGCCGCGTGGAACGACTACGTGTGGCCGCTGATCGTGCTGGTCGATCCGGATCGCCAGACCCTGCAGACCTCGCTGCAGAACCTCAACTCCGTCTACCTGACCGATTACGGGATGGTCATGGCAGGCGCTCTGATCAGCGTGATCCCGCTGATCGGCGTGTTCATCA
The DNA here is from genome assembly GCF_003335205.1 of Brachybacterium sp. JB7. Classification (NCBI taxonomy): domain Bacteria; kingdom Bacillati; phylum Actinomycetota; class Actinomycetes; order Micrococcales; family Dermabacteraceae; genus Brachybacterium; species Brachybacterium sp. JB7. The sequence goes on from NZ_QPGN01000006.1 coordinate 56,294, forward strand.
TCGGGTCACGGCACTTCATCGCGAACATCGCCGCGGGCGCGATCAAGGGCTGAACCGCCGACGGCACCGCTGCCGACGAAGAACGCAGGACAACGCAGGACGGGGCGCCTCCCCGGTGGGAGGCGCCCCGTCCGTGCGTCGGCATGATGCTGCGCTGCGCGAGCGCGCTGCCGATCAGTCCGCGGTGCGACCGTTCACGCTGGGCGTGTTCTTCTGCACCGTCATGAGGAACTCGGTGTTGGACTGCGTCTTCTTCACGCGCTCCATGAGGAGCTCGAGCGCCTGCTGCTGCTCGAGGGACCCGAGCACACGGCGGAGCTTCCACATGATGGCCAGCTCCTCCTTGCCCATGAGAGCCTCCTCGCGGCGGGTGCCGGAGGCGTTGACGTCCACCGCCGGGAAGATCCGCTTGTCGGCAAGGTTGCGCGAGAGACGCAGCTCCATGTTGCCGGTGCCCTTGAACTCCTCGAAGATGACCTCGTCCATCTTGGAGCCGGTCTCCACCAGCGCGGAGGCCAGGATGGTGAGCGAGCCGCCGTGCTCGATGTTGCGGGCAGCACCGAAGAACCGCTTGGGCGGGTAGAGCGCAGAAGCGTCCACACCACCAGAGAGGATGCGGCCCGACGCCGGCGCGGCGAGGTTGTAGGCACGGGACAGGCGCGTGAGCGAGTCCAGCAGCACGACGACGTCGCGGCCCATCTCGACCAGACGCTTGGCCCGCTCGATGGCGAGCTCGGCGACGATCGTGTGATCCGAGGCAGGGCGGTCGAAGGTCGAGGCGATGACCTCGCCCTTGACCGTGCGCTGCATGTCGGTGACTTCCTCGGGACGCTCATCGACCAGCACCACCATGAGGTGGACCTCGGGATTGTTCGTGGTGATCGCGTTCGCGATCTGCTGCATGATGATCGTCTTGCCGGCCTTCGGGGGCGCGACGATCAGGCCGCGCTGGCCCTTGCCGATCGGGGAGACGAGATCGATGATGCGCGGGGCCACGGCGTTCGGCGCCGTCTCCAGGCGGAGGCGGTCGTCCGGGTACAGCGGGGTGAGCTTGCTGAAGTCCACGCGCGAGCGCGCCCGGTCCTGCGGCATGCCGTTGACCGTGTCCACCTGGACCAGTGCCGCGTACTTGTTCTGGTTGTTGCCGCCGCCCTTGCCACGACGGTTGCGCCCGCCACCATGGTGCTGCTGCTCGACGTGGTGGTCGTCGCCGTCGCGCGGGGCCTTCACCTGACCGGTGATGGCGTCGCCCTTGCGCAGTCCGCCGCGCTTGACCTGGTTCATGGTCACGTACACGTCGCTGGGGCCGGGCAGGTAGCCGGTGGTGCGGATGTAGGCGTTGTTGTCCCGGACGTCCAGGATGCCGGCGACGGTCATCAGCTCGTCGCTGTCGCGCGAATCGGACTCGTCACGCTGGCCCCCCTGGTTGCCCTGGTTGCCCTGGTTGCCGGAGCCGCCCTGGTTCCCGGAGCTGTTCTGACCACCCTGGTCACCGCGGTCACCACGGTCACCGCGGCCGCGCCGCTTGCGATCGCGGGAGCGGTTGCGGCTGCGCGAACGGCCCCGACGATCATCGTCGTCATCGTCGCCGTGCCCCTGGCCCTGGTCGTCGTTCTCGCCGGAGCGATCGGGCAGCTCGATGTCCTCGAGTCGGCGGCGCTGGCCGCGCCCGCCCTGCCGATCCCGTCCCTGACCGCTGCGATCGCCCTCGCGGTCGTCGTCCTGACGCTCCGAGCTGCCCCGGCGGGAGTCGTCCCGCCGGCCCGAGCCGGTGTCGTCGCGACGGCTCTCCGCACCGCGGCTCTCGTCGCGGCGGTTCTCGTCACGGTGGTCGTCCCCACCGCGGCTCTCGTCGCGGCGGCCCTCATCGCGGCGGTCGTCCCCACCGCGGCTCTGCTCACGACGGTTCTCGGCGCGACCGGTGTCGTCGCTCCGGGGACTGTCCGAGACCTGGTCTGCTCGACGGGACTCGGAGCTGCGGTCGGGCAGCTCGAGGCCGAGGTCGGGCGTGCTGCTGGCGCCCTGCTCACGGGTCGCGGCGCGGGAGCGTCCGCGGGTGCGGGTCCGCTCGCCGTCGGTGGAGGCGGACTGCGTGCGATCGGACGAGGCGCGATCAGACTGCGTGCGCTCTGCCGCAGGAGCCTGCGCTGGTGCGCTGTCCTGCTGCGGGGCCGCGTCCGGGGCCGGGGCCTGTGCCTGGGAGGTCGCCGCGGTGGGAGCCTGCGATGCTCCACCCCCGCGGATGGCCTCGATCAGCTCGCCCTTGCGCAGGCGCCGAGCGCCCTTGATGCCGAGATCGGCCGCGAGGGCCTGCAGCTCGGGAAGCTTCTTCGCCGCGAGATCCGCGCCGGAGGTGGAGTCGTTCACCCGGGTTCCTTCCTGTCGAACCGATCGGAGCCGGTTCTGTTCTGGTCTGGGTGCCGCTGGGGGCAGGGGACCTGGGTCCGGGTGCTTCAGCGGCTTTCCGAGCAAGGTGACGCCATGGTGCAGGGCACCGATGGTCGGCCTGCTGGTGTGCTTCGGGGTGCGTCAGCGTCTCTGCAAGTCCTGCTCGGCACGACGTGCGCGGAGCGCAGGGTCATACGGGACGCTGATCAGGGAGATGCATCGGGACACGGATCCTGCACACACGATCTGCTGCAGAATTCGCCATCGGACGATGTCGCCTGGACGCAGGCTCAACCTACCACAGGGGCGGCAGCGCTCTCACGCAGCGGCACCTGGGCGATCCGCCACTCCGCGGGATCGGACACGATGCGACGCACCAGCGGTGCGACCTCGGAACGTCGGCCGGAGAGCACGAGCAGCGAGGGCCCCGCGCCCGAGATGACCGCCGGGAGGCCCTCCTGGCGCAGCACGCGCATGAGCTCCACGCTCTGGGGCATGCCGGGGGCCCGCTGCTCCTGGTGCAGTCGATCCTCGGTGGCCTCCATGAGCAGCTCCGGCGAGCCGGACAGCGCGTGGACCAGCAGACCCGTCCGCGCCGCATTGAAGACGGCGTCGGCGTGCGGGACCTCCGCGGGCAGCAGGCCGCGCGCGCGGTGGGTGGACAGGGTGGTCGAGGGCAGCAGCACGAGCGGGTCCAGCACGCCGGGGGCGTGGGCGAGCGGGGCCGCGCGGGCCGCCCCGTCCGTCATCCAGGACAGCACCACTCCTCCATACAGGGCGGGCGCGGCGTTGTCCGGGTGCCCCTCGAACTCGGTGGCCAGCTGCAGCACCTGGGTGTCGTCGAGCGCCTCGGGTTCGGAGAGCAGCCCGCGGGCCAGCAGCAGGCCGGCGATCGTCGCCGCAGCGCTGGAGCCCATGCCCCGCCCGTGCGGGATGCGATTCACGGTGCGCAGGCGGATGCCTATCTGCGGTGCCCCGGCGTGATCCAGACCGCGCCGCAGCGCCCGCACCACGAGGTGGTCCTCCCCCGTCGGCACCGAGTCCGCACCCTCGCCCTCGGCGAGCACCTCGATCCCCCCGGTGGTCGCCTCGAGCTCCAGGGAGTCGCAGAGGCCGAGCGCGAGCCCGAGGGTGTCGAAGCCCGGGCCGAGGTTCGCGGACGTCGCCGGCACCTGCACCGAGACCCGGGTGTGCTGGATCCTCACAGGCCGATGGCCTCCGCGGCGGCGGCGATGTCCACGGGGATCACCGTCGGCGTCATGTCCCGCTGGGACAGGGCCGTGTCGATGTCCTTCAGACCGTTCCCGGTCACCGTGATCGAGATGGTGGCTCCGGCGGGGACCAGCCCGCGCTCGGCCTGCTGCAGCAGCCCGGCCACGCCGGCGGCGGAGGCGGGTTCGACGAAGATCCCTACCTCACCGGCGAGCAGGCGCTGGGCATCGAGGATCTGCTGATCCGAGACGGCGTCGATGAGACCGCCGGAGTCGTCGCGCGCGGAGACCGCGAGATGCCAGGAGGCGGGGGCGCCGATCCGGATCGCGGTGGCCACGGTCTCGGGCTCGCTGATCGGGTGGCCGGCCACGAACGGCGCGGCACCGGCGGCCTGGAAGCCCCACATGGCCGGCAGGGAGTCGGTGACCCCGGCCTCGTGGTATTCGCGGTAGCCCATCCAGTAGGCGGAGATGTTCCCGGCGTTGCCGACGGGCAGGATGTGGATGTCCGGTGCCCGCCCGAGGGCGTCGCACACCTCGAAGGCACCGGTCTTCTGGCCCTGCAGGCGGTACGGGTTCACCGAGTTCACGAGTTCGACGGGATGCTCCGCGTCGAGCTTGCGGGCGATCTCGAGGCAGTCGTCGAAGTTGCCCTGCACCTGGATGAGCTGGGCTCCGTGCACCACGGCCTGGGCGAGCTTGCCCGCGGCGATCTTGCCCTCGGGCAGCAGCACGGCGCAGGTCAGGCCCGCCGCGGTGGCGTATGCCGCGGCCGAGGCGCTGGTGTTCCCCGTCGACGCGCAGACCACGGCGGTCGCGCCGTCGTTGACGGCCTTGGACATGGCCGCGACCATGCCGCGGTCCTTGAACGAGCCGGTGGGGTTCTGCCCCTCGACCTTGATGTGGACCTCCGCTCCGACGCGCTCGGAGAGCGCCGGTGCGGCGACCAGCGGAGTGCCGCCCTCCCCCAGCGAGAGCAGGGTGTCGCCCTCGGCGAAGGGAAGATGATCGCGATATTCGGCGAGGACGCCGCGCCACTGATGGGCCATGGGGGTCATTCTCCTTCGATACGGAGGACGGAATCGATGCTCAGCACGGTCGCGGTCGACGAGAACACGTCCAGGGACGCGGTCATCGCGGACTCCAGCGCACGGTGGGTGCTGATGCCGATGTGCGCCAACGACTTCTCCCCACCGTCCTCGGACTGGTCGATCAGCTCCTGATGGATGGTCGAGATGGAGATGCCGTACCCGGAGAGGGTTCCGGCGATCTCGGCGAGCACACCGGGTCGGTCCTGCACGGTGAGCGAGATGTAGAAGGCGTTGCGCAGATCGTCCAGCGGGATCTGCTCCAGCTCGGCGTAGCGCGACTCCCGCGGGCCGACGCCTCCGCGCACCCGCTGGCGCGCGGCGGAGACCAGGTCGCCGAGGATCGCCGAGGCGGTGGGAGCGCCCCCGGCGCCCTGCCCGTAGAACATGAGCGATCCGGCGGCATCCGCCTCGATGAAGACCGCGTTGTAGGCCTCGGAGACCGAGGACAGCGGGTGGCTGTCCGGGATCAGCGCCGGGTAGACACGGGCCGAGATCCGCTCGCCGGTCTCGTCCCGGACGCGCTCGACGATCGAGAGCAGCTTGATCGTGCGCCCCATCCGGCCGGCGGCCGCGATGTCCTGCGCGGAGACCTCGGTGATGCCCTCGCAGTGCACGTCGCCCAGTCGCACGCGGGAGTGGAAGGCGAGGGAGGCCAGGATCGAGGCCTTCGCCGCGGCGTCGTGCCCCTGCACGTCGGCCGTCGGGTCCGCTTCCGCGTAGCCGAGCTCCTGAGCGTCGGCGAGCGCCTCGTCGAAGCTGGCCCCGGTGCGCGTCATCGCGTCGAGGATGTAGTTGGTGGTGCCGTTGACGATGCCCAGCACGCGCTGGATCCGGTCACCGGCGAGGGACTCCCGGACCGGGCGCACCAGCGGGATGGCTCCGGCGACCGCGGCTTCGAAGTACAGGTCCACGCCGTGGGTGTCGGCCGCCTCGTAGAGCGTCGGCCCGTCCTGGGCGAGCAGGGCCTTGTTGGCGGTCACGACGCTCGCGCCGTGCGCCATGGCGTCCAGCAGCAGGGTGCGCGCCGGCTCGATGCCTCCCATCACCTCGATGACCAGGTCCGCTTCGCGCACGAGCGCTGCGGGATCGGTGGTGAGCAGGTCGGCGGGGACGTGCTCGCCGCGGTCGCGGGTGAGGTCCCGGACGGAGACCCCGATCACCTCCAGACGACCGCCGATGCGGTGCGCGAGGTCCTCTCCCTGCTGAGCGATCAGCCGCAGGACCTCGGTGCCGACGGTGCCGGCGCCGAGCACGGCGACGCGCAGCACCGGAAGGTCCGGGGAGGCGGGGGGCAGCGGGCTGCCGGGTGACGACTGTGACATGTGCGAGGTGGTCCTTCCACACGGTCCGACGGGGTGGCCGGGGGCGGGCTCTCGAACTGTATCCGAGGAGCCTCCCCCTTCGTGACCGACGATGAACGTAGATGACCTGCGGTCGCTCAATGCGACGGAGGGGTCGGGCAGGGGGTCATCCCAGGTCGAGACCGAGCAGGTCCTCCTCGGTCTCACGACGCATCAGCGTGCGGATCTCCCCGCCCTGCACCGCGACGACCGGCGGCCGCGGGACGTGGTTGTAGTTCGAGGCCAGCGAGTAGCAGTAGGCACCCGTGACCGGCACCGAGATCAGGTCCCCGCGCTCCACGTCGGAGGGGAGGTACTCGTCCTTGACGACGATGTCCCCGCTCTCGCAGTGCTTGCCGACCACGCGCACCACCTCGGGCGCGGCGTCGGAGACGCGGCCGGTGAGCAGGCACGAGTAGTCCGCGTCGTAGAGCGCGGTGCGGACGTTGTCGCTCATTCCGCCGTCCACCGAGACGTAGACCCGGTGGTGGGGCCCGCCCAACCGCACGTCCTTGACGGTGCCCACGGTGTAGAGCGTCTGGGTGGAGGGGCCGGCGATCGCCCGCCCGGGCTCGAAGGAGACGTGCGGGACCTCGAGGTCGAGCTCGTGGCACTGCTTCTCGACGATGCCGGCGATGCCCGTGGCGAGCGCTTCCGGGGAGGCCGGGGTGTGCTGGGTGTTGTACATGACGCCGAACCCGCCGCCCAGGTCGAGCTGGTCGATGGTGTGGCCGAGTTCGGTCCTCACCTGGGCGACCAGGTCGAGCACACGGCGGGCCGCGACCTCGAAGCCGCCGACGTCGAAGATCTGGGAGCCGATGTGGGAGTGCAGTCCGACCAGCTCCAGGCGGGGCGCCTCGAGCACGCGGCGCACGGCCTCGAAGGCGGCGCCGCCAGTGAGCGAGAGCCCGAACTTCTGGTCCTCGTGGGCGGTGGCGATGAATTCATGGGTGTGGGCCTCGACGCCGGTGGTCACGCGCAGCATGACGGCGGCGCGGGTGCCCAGCTCGGCGGCGACGGCGTCGACCTGGCCGATCTCGTCCAGGGAGTCCACGACGATCCGGCCCACCCCGGCCTCGAGGGCACGGCGGATCTCGGCGTCGGACTTGTTGTTCCCGTGCAGGGCGATGCGCGCGGCCGGGAAGCCGGCGCGCAGGGCGACGGCGAGCTCGCCGCCGGTGCACACGTCCAGTCCGAGCCCGTCCTCCTGGACCCAGCGGGCCACCGCTCCGCAGAGGAAGGCCTTGCCGGCGTAGTAGACGTCGGCCCCCGCGAGTGGGCGGAAGGCGTCGGTGAAGGCGTCCCGGAAGGAGCGGGCACGGGAGCGGAAGTCGTCCTCGTCCAGCACGAAGGCGGGGGTGCCGACCTCCTCGGCGATGCGGCGCACGTCGACGCCGCCCACCTCGACCGCGCCATCGCTGCCGCGCCGGGTCGTGCTCGACCACAGCCCGTCGATGAGGGTGTTGACGTCCTCGGGATACGGGAGCCAGGTGGGGGCGGCGTCGTTTCCGTGGAGGGCTCCGGCCTCATGGGCGCGCATGTCTGCTCCTGGGGGTGGGTTCTCGGGTACGGCGGGGGTCCTGCAGAGTCGTGCGTCGTGCGTCGTCCGTCATGCGCAGTGCGTCGTGCGTCATGCGCAGTGCGCAGTGCGTGCAGCGGTCCTGGGACCCGCCCGGGGATCGCCTCCGGCGGACGGCGCGACCACGACGCCCCACGACCCTAGACGGGGCGCGCCGCCGGCCGGAGCGCCGTCCGCTCCGCGATCAGGGAGCCTCGGGTCCGACCGCCACCGACCGAGCGGCCCGGGCACCGTCGATACTGGTCAGACGGCCTGGTGGGCGCGATGTTCGCGCGCCGCCCCGGACAGCGGGTGATCGATCGCACTTGATAGTCTCGGGATAGTCTCGAGGCTCGGCAGGGAAGCCGTCTGCGGCTGGTCCGACCGTGGCCGGCGCCTCGCCCGACCCTGAGTCCGCCCCTCGTCAAGGAGTTCACGTGCCCGGTTCCGCTGACCGCCCCGCTCATGCCCCTCATCGCCCCGACCACGATCTCGTGGTCGTCGCCAACCGGCTGCCGGTCGATTCCCGCACGCTGCCCGACGGAGCGACCGAGTGGGTCACCAGCCCCGGCGGTCTCGTCACCGCGATGGAGTCCGTGATGAAGGGGGTCGACTCCGGCGCCTGGGTGGGGTGGGCCGGCGCACCGGGCGATGCCCCCGACCCGTTCGAGGCCGACGGGATGAGCCTGTACCCCGTCGCGCTGGATCAGGAGGACATCGAGCGGTACTACGAGGGCTTCTCCAACGGGACGCTGTGGCCGCTCTATCACGACGTCATCGTCGAACCCGCGTTCCATCGCACCTGGTGGGACTCCTACGTGAGCGCGAACCGTCGCTTCGCCCGCGCCGCGGCGGCGGTCGCGAGCCGGACCAGCACGATCTGGGTGCACGACTACCAGCTGCAGCTGGTGCCACGGATGATCCGCGACGACCGGGCCGACGTGCGCATCGGGTTCTTCAACCACATCCCGTTCCCGCCCGTCGAACTGTTCTCCCAGCTGCCCAAGCGCAATCAGATCCTGCGCGGCCTGCTGGGTGCGGACCTCATCGGGTTCCAGCGCGAGAGCGACACCCAGAACTTCCTGGCCGCGGTGCGCAAGCTGCTGGGCCATCACGTGGACGGGCAGACCATCTCGGTGCCCGGTCTGGGCGCCGCACCGATGCGTGAGGTCACCGCCCAGACCTTCCCGATCTCGATCGACTCCGCCTCGGTGTCGGCCCTCACGGAGGATCCGGAGGTGCGCGAGCACGCGGCGCAGCTGCGCCGCGATCTCGGCAACCCGCGCAAGGTCGTGGTCGGTGTGGACCGTCTGGACTACACCAAGGGCATCCGCCATCGGCTCAAGGCCTGGGGCGAGCTCCTCAACGACGGGTCGATCGACCCTCACGACACCGTGATGATCCAGGTCGCCACGCCGTCCCGTGAGCGGGTGGAGGCCTACCGGCAGCTGCGCGACGAGGTCGAGCTGACGGTGGGCCGCATCAACGGCGACCACGCCTCGATCGGGCGCGCTGCCGTCTCCTACCAGCACCGCTCCTTCGACCGGCGCTACATGACCGCGCTGTACATGGCTGCCGACGTCGTGCTCGTCACCGCCCTGCGCGACGGCATGAACCTGGTCGCGAAGGAGTACGTGGCCTCCCGCCCCGACCTGCAGGGCGTGCTCGTGCTCAGCGAGTTCGCGGGCGCGGCCGATGAGCTGCGGGCCGCCGTGATGGTCAACCCCCACGACATCGACGAGCTCAAGGCCGCGATCCTGCGCTCGCTCGCGATGCCCGAGGAGGAGCAGCAGGAGTCGATGCGCTCCCTGCGCCACCAGGTGATGGAGAACGACGTGCAGAGCTGGGCGCACGATTTCCTGGAGCGTCTGGAGCAGTCCGACGATCCCCACGGCGAGGCGAAGCCGGTGGTCCGCCTGAGCGGCGGCGACCCCACGGAGCCCGAGGTGCTCGAGGGGGCTCTGGCGGAGTTCGCGCAGACTCCGAGGATCCTGATCGCCTCGGACTTCGACGGCGTGCTCGCTCCGATCGTCAACGACCGGGACGCGGTCGAGCCCGATCCGGCGGCGCTGGACACGCTGCGGGAGCTCGCCGACATGCCGGGGGTGGCGGTCGCCCTGATCTCCGGACGGTCGCTGGAGGATCTGGACTCCCACACCGGGATGCCCAGCTCCGTGGTGCTGGTGGGATCCCACGGCGCGGAGGTCGGGGCGCTCCCGCCGTGGATGCAGGCCGAGGTGCTCGACTCCGCGGCACTGTCCATGACCCCGGAGAAGGATGAGCTGCTCCAGTCGATCACGGCGACCCTGCACAGAATCGCCCGGGCTCATCCCGGCGTCGAGGTCGAGACCAAGCCGTCGGCCGCTGTGCTGCACACCCGCAACGCCCGTGGGCGCGGCGCCGACAACGCCACCGACTCCGCGCTCGAGTACGCGGTGACGCTGCCCGAGGTCACGGTGACCCCCGGCAAGGAGGTCGTCGAGTTCTCGGTGGTGCACGCCTCCAAGGGCGACGCCATCGACGCGCTGGCCCGCGCCAGTGCGGCCGACGCCTGGCTCTACCTGGGGGACGACGTGACCGACGAGTCGGTCTTCGGACACCTCGGCGAGAGCGACTGCGGCATCAAGGTCGGCGAGGGCGACACGGCGGCGAACTACCGCATCGCCGGCACCCCGGAGGCCGCGGCGGTGCTGGCCCGGCTCAAGGCGCTGCGCCAGGACGGCTGAGCACCGCCGGGCGCCATCCGCGCACGGAGCTCACCACGGCGATCTCGTCGGCTGCGGCCAGCTCCCCGGCGGTGATGCTCCGGAGGGCCGCCTCGCCCCGTTCGAGGGCGAGGCGGCGTCCGATCCCGGGCAGGCAGCCGTCCTCGAGCGGCGGCGTGCACCACCGTCCGTCCAGTCGCACCATGAGCGTCGCGATGCTGGTCTCGGTGACGAGCCCGGTGGGTCCGACGAGCACGACATCGTCCGCCGCACCATCTCGGTCGCGGGCCCGCGCGAGCGCGGCGGTCAGGTGCTCACGGTCGGTGGTCTTGTGCCGCACGGCTGGGGAGGACGGGTCGATCGGGACCGTGTCCAGGACGAGCCGCACCGGCCCCGGCTGCGGCGCATCCAGCGCACGCGTCGTCAGCGTGAGCGTGCCGTCCAGCGCGAGGCGCAGCCGGAGGATCGCCGTGCCGTCCTCGCCCACCAGGTCGGGGATCTGCGCCAGCACCGTCTGCCGGGCGCACGCGCGATCCAGGGTGATGGCGAGCTCCTCGGCGGAGGCCTGCAGCCGATCGAGGTGCTCCTCCAGGTGACGGGGCGCGCCGCGCTCGACCGCGAGAGTCTCCAGCAGGCCGAAGTCCTCCGGGTCGGGCGGGAGATGCACGCCGCCGACCCCGCGGAGCCCTTCGAGCACCCGTGTCTTCGCGGCGAGCTCATCCCACTCCCCCGCGGCGGTCGAGGCCCAGGTGATCCCGCCGCCCACGCCGTAGGTGGCCGAGCCGTCCTGACGATCGACGAGGATCGTGCGGATCGCGACGCTGAAGCGTTCCTCGGCCGGGAGCTCGGTCCCGTCGGCCGCCGTGCGCGACGGGGCGAGCCAGCCGATCGTCCCGCAGTACACGCCGCGCGGCGCGGTCTCCAGCTCGGCGATCAGCGCCATCGTGGAGAGCTTCGGAGCGCCGGTGATCGACCCGCAGGGGAACATCGCGCCGAACCGCTCCTCGAGCGTCACCCCCGGGCGCTGGTCCGCGGTGACGGTGCTGGTCAGCTGCCACACGGTGGGGTATGCGTCGGCGCGCAGCAGATGCGGGACGTCGACGGTGCCCGGGCGGGCGATCCGGGCGAGGTCGTTGCGGATCAGGTCGACGATCATCACATTCTCCGCCCGTTCCTTCTCGCTGCGCAGCAGCGCGGCACGACGCTGCGCATCCTCGGCAGGAGTCGCGCCGCGCAGCGCAGTGCCCTTCATCGGCACCGAGGAGAGCTCCTCGCCCCTCCTGTCCAGGAACTGCTCGGGACTCGCGCTGAGCACGGCCCAGCGGCCGAGGTCGAGATGGGCGCCGAAGGCGGAGTGCTGGGCTCCGATCAGGTCGCGGTAGCAGGCCAGCAGATCGCCCTCGATCCGGCCATCCAGGCGCGTGGTGAGGTTGGCCTGGTATGTCTCGCCCTCGGCGATCGCCTCCTGGACCCGCGCGACCTTCTGCGCATGCCGCTCGCGCGTCCAGGGCATGGTCCATGACCCCACCCGGTACGAGCCGAGGTCGGTCGGGAACGAGGGGTCCTCGTCGGGAGCGCGGCTGAGACCGAACCACAGCAGCGGGAGGTCCGGGAGCGGCTCCTGCACGACGGCAACGGGATCGAGACCGGCCGCGGCTTCGTAGGTGACCATGCCGTACGCCCACCAGCCGGCGTCCACCGCGCGGCGCACCTCCGCGAGCGCCGGGAGCACCTCCACGGGCCGATGCGCGACGATCTCCCTCTCGACGTCGCTGAACTGCAGCTGCGTTCCGCCGAGCAGGTCGTCGAAGCGCGCGGATGGCTGACGAGATGCGAATGGCTGACGAGATCCGGTGGGGATGTGCGGGTCCATGGCGCTGGGCGGCCTCCGTGGGTGGTCCGGGCCCGGCGTGGCAGCGAACCGGCAGCGGCGGGAATGACAGCACCCCGGCCGATGGTCTCCAGGACCGTCGACCGGGGTGCTCTGCGGTGCCCGCGACAGGATTCGAACCTACGACCTTCTGCTCCGGAGGCAGACGCTCTATCCACTGAGCTACGCGGGCTGACCCGAGGAGTCTAGCAACACCACGAGGTGCCCGGCACCATCATCCGCCCTCGTGGACCCGGGTGTGAGGCGGACCTCACCGCGGCAGCGGGAGCTGAGCTCCGTGCAGGACCGCGGAGGGATCCGCCGCGATGCGCAGTCCACTGGGCTCGGCACCGGAGCGCACCAGGAGGTCGCCGACGGCGGCGATCATCGCTCCGTTGTCGGTGCACAGGCTGATCGGCGGGATCCGCAGCTCGATGCCGTCCGTGTCGCAGCGCTGCTGGGCAGCTTCGCGCAGGCGGCGGTTCGCCGCGACTCCGCCGACGATCACGAGGGTGCTCAGGCCCCGCTCGTGCACGGCGCGCATCGCCTTGGTGACCAGGACGTCCACGACAGCCTGCTCGAAGGAGGCCGCGATGTCCGCCACCGGGACCACCTCTCCGGCGCGCTGGATCCGCTCGACGGTGCGGGCGACAGCGGTCTTCAACCCCGAGAAGGAGAAGGTGAAGGGTGCGTCGCCGCCGCGCAGCAGGGCGCGCGGGAAGCGGTAGGCGGTGGGGTCGCCGCCGACGGCTGCACGGGAGATCGCCGGCCCGCCCGGATACCCGAGGCCCAGCAGGCGCGCGACCTTGTCGAACGCCTCACCGGCAGCATCGTCCAGCGTGTCCCCGAGATGCTCGATCGGATCACGGACCAGGTCCCCCACGGCGAGGATCGAGGTATGGCCGCCGGAGACGATCAGCACGATGCTCTGGGCCGGCAGCGGGCCATGCTCGAGGGTGTCGGCCGCGGCGTGGCCGGCGAGGTGATGGACGCCGTAGAGGGGCTTGTCCAGCGCCCAGGCGATGGACTTCGCGGCGGCGAGCCCGACGTGCACGGCGGTCGCGAGGCCGGGCCCCGAGGTGACGGCGACATGGGTGATCTCGTCGAGGCCGACGCCGGCGTCCTGCAGGGCGATCTGCAGGGTGGGGACCGCAGCGTCGAGATGCGCGCGGGCGGCGATCTCGGGGACCACTCCTCCGAACTCGGCGTGCTGGGCCGCGCTGGAGGCGAGGCCCTGGCCCAGCAGGACGCCCTCGGAGACGAGGCCGAAGCCGGTCTCGTCGCAGGAGGACTCGACCCCCAGGACGACCGGAGCGACGGAACCGGTCACCGCAGGAGCGACATCGGGTTCGAGTAGGTGCCCGCCTCGTCCATCTTCGCGAAGTGCAGGTGGCAGCCGGTAGAGCGGCCGGTCGAGCCGACGTAGCCGACGATGTCGCCCTGCTGGACGGTCGCGCCGACGGAGGTGTTGAAGCCCTGGAGGTGGTAGTAGCCGGTGATGACGCCGTCGCCGTGGTCGACCTTCACGCGGTTGCCGGAGGAGCTGTTGTACTCCACGGCCACGACCTCGCCGGCCTTCGAGGCCTTCACGGGGGTGCCGCAGGCAGCGCCGAAGTCCACGCCGTTATGGCCCTTGAAGTAGCCCAGCACCGGGTGCACGCGGCCTCCGAAGCCGGAGGTGATGGGGCCGGAGACCGGCTGGATGTAGCCGCCGGTGGAGGCGGCGGCGGTCCCGGCGTCCTCGCCCTCGGCCGCAGCGGCGTCCACCTCGGGCTCGGGCTCAGGCTCGGGCTCGGGAGCCGAGACCTCGATGCCGGTGCTCTCGGCCTCGGCGCCGTCGGACTTCTCGGAGTCCTCGGCCTTGTCGGAATCGTCGGTCTCGTCGGAGGTGGAGGCGCGCTCGGTGCTGCGGTTCGCCTCGGCGCCGGATTCGCGGGTCTCGGTCGCGGACTGCGCACTCGAGGCGACGTCTGCGACGGGCAGCGCAACGGGGGCTGCGGCGGCGGCAGCGGGCTCGGACGCGGCGTCGGGGAGCTCGGAGGCGACCGTGTCGCCCTGCGTGGCGGTCTCGTCGATGCCGGCTGCGGCGGCGGCCAGCGGGGCGGCGATCGTGGCGGTCGCGAGGACCGAGAGCACGCCGACCTTCATCGCACCGGCGGGGAGCGCTGCGTCCCGATGGGTTCCCCCGATGGCACGGTGCTTGCGCACGGTGGCGCGTCCGTCAGCGCGATGATTCGCCACGAGATGACCTGCTTCCAGTTCGACTGCGTTTCCACGTATGTACGTCTGTCCGATCGCGACGCCGGACAGGGAAGGACGCGTCGCCGAACAACCTGGAACAATCTACGGCCGCACGCGCCACCGAGACGAGCAGGTCAGCAGGGTCATTGCCAAGTTTTTGCCATAGTGGCCCAAAGCTTGCTCGGTCTTGACGACAGCGCCCCGCAACCCTCCCCCGGCCGTGCCTTATGCCACGTGCACCGGCTCCCCACACGCCCGTCGGCGGCTCCCCACACGCCCGTCGGCGACACGTCGTCGAGACATCGGCGACAGGGATGCGGCCTCGGCACGACGTCCAGGAGCACGTCGGCGCCTCCGGGAGGACAAGCCCTCGCGCTCCGCCTTCAGGGCGTGCGCATCTCGCGCGGTCTAGAGTGGCGGCATGTCGACTCCCGACCAGGCACAGTCCTCCGCCCCGCCCGTGCGCGTCGTGGTGATCGAGGACGAACCGACGATCACCCATGCCATCGCTGATCGCCTCACGGCCGAGGGATGGGAGGTCACCACCGCCTACGACGGCCCCTCGGGGGTGCGCACCGTCGCCGAGGTGCGGCCCGACGCCGTCGTGCTCGACGTGATGCTCCCGGGCTTCGACGGCCTCGAGGTCTGTCGGCGCATCCAGGCCGACGAGCCGGTCCCCGTGCTCATGCTCACCGCACGTGACGACGAGACCGACATGCTCGTCGGCCTCGGGGTCGGGGCCGACGACTACATGACCAAGCCCTTCTCGATGCGGGAGCTGGCCGCCCGTCTGAAGGCCCTGCTGCGTCGGGTCCGCCGTACCGGCGCCCCGGCACCCAGCGACGCCGAGCAGAACGTCGCCCTCCAGTTCGGCGATCTCGTGATCGACCGGGCCGGCCGCCGCGTGATGCGCGCCGGGGTGCCCGCCCACCTCACTCCCACCGAGTTCGACCTCCTGCTGTGCCTCGCCAACGCGCCCGGCACGGTCCTGACCCGCGAGCAACTCCTGGCGGATGTCTGGGACTGGATCGACGCCACCGGCACCCGGACCGTCGACTCCCACGTGAAGGCGCTGCGACGCAAGCTGGGCGCCGATCTGGTGCGCACCGTGCACGGTGTGGGCTACGCGCTGGAGATCCCCTCGGAGGACGAGGAGGCGCCGGTGGCCGACGGGCCCACCGACATCCATTCGATGCCCACGCCGAACGATCCGTCGTCGGACGCGTGACCTCGCAGCGCCCCGCGACGAGCACGGAGACCGCTCCCGTCGCGCCGGACCCGTCGGCCGCCGCCTCGTCGGCGCGCCGCCGTGTCCCCGACCGCCTCGACGTGCGCCCGCTGGACCGCTTCCGCTCCTTCAAGGTCAAGCTCGGCGTGCTGGTGGGCGTGGTCGTCACCGTCGCCGCCCTGCTCACCCAGGTGAGCATCCGCGCCGGCATCGAACCTCTGCTGGCCATCCCCCTCGTGGTGCTCGCGGCGCTCGTGTCCACCCAGCTCCTGGCCCGCGGCATGACCTCCCCGCTGCGCGAGATGACCGGCGCCGCCCAGGCCATGGCCCGCGGCGACTACACCCGGCCCATCCGCGCCACCAGCCATGACGAGGTGGGACAGCTCGCCGCCGCGTTCTCCACCATGGCCTCGGAGCTCGAGCAGACGGACAGCATGCGTCGAGACCTGGTCGCGAACGTCTCCCACGAGCTGCGGACCCCTGTCGCGGGGCTGCGCGCCCAGCTGGAGAACCTCGTGGACGGCGTCACCGAGCCCGACCCGGCCGCGCTCGAGGTGGCCCTGACGGAGACCGAGCGGCTCTCGCTGCTGGTCAGCCATCTGCTGGACCTCTCGCGGCTGGACGCCGGGGTGGTCGAGCTGGACCGCGAACCGATCGAACTCACCCCGTTCCTCCACGAGGTGGTCGACGCGGCGGCCCTCGCCGCCGGCGGTCGCCACGTGCGCTGGATCGTCGACGTCGAGCCGGCCGATCTCACGATCACCGCGGACGCGGCCCGCATCCACCAGGTCATCCACAACCTGCTCGAGAACGCCGCCCGGCACTCCCCCGCCGGCGGCAGGATCCGGATCGGCGCCGCGCGCACCGACGACGGGCAGGGGGTGCGGCTGGACGTGCACGATGAGGGACCCGGCATCGCCCTGGAGGACCGCTCGCGCGTGTTCGAGCGCTTCCAGCGCGGCGGCTATGCCGACAACTCCGGAGGCACGGGCCTCGGCCTCGCGATCGCCCGCTGGGCCGTCGGGCTCCACGGCGGGACCATCGAGGTGCTCGACGATCCCCGCAGCGAGCTCGCCCGCGACGGTCGGTCCTCGCTCATCCGAGTGGTCCTCCCGGATCCAGGCACGTCCGTGTGACGTGACGTCCCACACCACAGGGCACGCAATCGCCGCCAGAGGGCCCGAGAGGCACCGGGAGCGCGCGATGCTCCGTTAGGCTGTCGGTATCCGTATCACTCGACCGTGAGAAGGCTGGCGATCTCAGAGTGTCACAGCAGACACAGGGCTCCGAGACCTCGGAATTCGGCCCTAATCAGTGGCTCGTGGACGCGCTCCGCGAGCAGTGGCAACAGGATCCCTCGAGCGTCGACCCCAGTTGGGCGGAGTACTTCTCCGCCCACCGCGAGCAGACGCCCGCATCCCGTGCTGCCGACGACCCCACCCCGGACTCCCCTCCCGCTACGACGGAGCAGCGCGATCAGGACGATCCCGGGGCTCAGGACGCCTCGTCCGCGGCGCCCCCGCCCCAGAGCGCCCCTGACGCTCCCTCATCTCACGCCGCGTCCTCCGCGGCATCCTCTCAGCCCGTGAAGGAATCCGCCCCTGTGAACGACGACAAGGCGAAGAGCGACTCCACGAAGACGCCCACCGTCTCCACCACCTCGGACCGTCCGGCGAAGATCCCCACGACGACCTCGCAGATCCCGGTGGTCGAGCTCAGCGAGCCCGAGCGCGTCAAGCTGCGCGGCCCGGCCGCCGCCGTGGTGCGCAACATGAAGGAGTCGCTCGAGGTCCCCACCGCGACCTCGGTGCGCGACGTGCCGGTGAAGCTGCTCTTCGACAACCGCATCGTCATCAACAACCACCTCAAGCGCAATCGTGCCGGCAAGGTGTCCTTCACCCACCTCATCGGGTGGGCGATGATCGAGGCGATCACCGAGATCAACGACATGAACAACGGCTTCGACGTCGACGAGAAGGGCAAGCCGATCCTCCTCAAGCGCGAGGACATCAACTTCGGCCTCGCCATCGACATGCCGCGTCCCGACGGGTCCCGCGGCCTGGTCGTGCCCAGCATCAAGGGCGCCCAGCGCTTCGACTTCCACGGCTTCTGGAAGGCCTACGAGGAGGTTGTGCGCAAGGCCCGCGCCGGCAAGCTGACGATGGACGACTTCGCGCACACCACGGTGTCGCTGACGAACCCCGGCGGCATCGGCACCGTCCACTCGATCCCCCGCCTCATGGAGGGCCAGGGCACGATCGTGGGCGTCGGCGCGATGGACTACCCGGCGCAGTTCCAGGGCGCGAGCCCCGCGACTCTCGCCGACCTCGCGGTCTCGAAGGTCATGACGCTGACCTCGACCTACGATCACCGCATCATCCAGGGCGCGGCCTCCGGCGAGTTCCTCAAGCGCATGGGCGACAAGCTCCTGGGCAAGGAGGGCTTCTACGATCGCGTGTTCGCGTCGCTGCGGATCCCGTACCAGCCGATCCGCTGGGTGCCGGACAACCCCTTCAAGGATTCCAAGTCCGAGCGTCTCGCTCGGGTCATGGACCTGATCCACGCCTTCCGTGTGCGCGGCCACCTGATCGCGGACACCGATCCGCTGCAGTACCGCGTGCGCAACCACCCCGACCTGGACGTCGAGACCTACGGGCTCACCCTCTGGGACCTCGACCGCATCTTCCCGACGCGCGGCCTGGGCGGCAAGGATGAGATGCCGCTGCGGGACATCCTCGGGGTGCTGCGCGACTCCTACAGCCGCACCATCGGCGTGGAGTACATGCATATCTCCGATCCGGAGGAGCGGGACTGGATCCAGAATCAGATGGAGACCCCGCGCCGCCCGTTCGACAAGGTCGAGCACACGCACATCATGGATCGCCTCAACGCCGCCGAGGCGTTCGAGACCTTCCTGCAGACGAAGTTCGTCGGCCAGAAGCGCTTCTCCCTCGAGGGAGGCGAATCGGTGATCCCGATGCTCGACACCGTGCTCCACGGCGCCGCCCATGGGGGTGTCGACGAGGTCTGCATCGGCATGTCCCACCGCGGCCGCCTGAACGTCCTGTCGAACCTCGCGGGGAAGAGCTACGGGCAGATCTTCCAGGAGTTCGAGGGCAACTTCGGCAACAACCTGGGCTCGGGCGACGTCAAGTACCACCTGGGCACGGAAGGCACCTACACCTCGCACGACGGCGAGTCCACCAAGGTGTACCTCGCCGCGAACCCCTCGCATCTCGAGGCCGTGAACCCCGTCCTCGAGGGCATCACCCGCGCCAAGCAGGACCGCCTCGAGCGTCCCGAGGAGTTCCCGGTGCTGCCGGTGCTCGTGCACGGCGACGCGGCCTTCGCCGGTCAGGGCGTGGTCACCGAGACCCTCAACCTCTCGGAGCTGCGCGGCTACCGCACCGGCGGCACGATCCACGTGATCATCAACAACCAGATCGGCTTCACGACCCTGCCGGACTCCTCGCGCTCGTCGTTCTACTCGACCGACGTCGCCAAGTCGACGCAGCTGCCGATCTTCCACGTCAACGGCGACGATCCGGAGGCCTGCGTGCGGGTCGCCGAGATCGCGTTCCAGTACCGCCAGAAGTTCCGCCGCGACGTGGTCATCGACATGGTCTGCTACCGCCGCCGTGGCCACAACGAGGGCGACGACCCGTCGATGACGCAGCCGCAGATGTACTCGCTGATCAAGGACAAGCCCTCGACCCGCAAGCTGTACATGGAGGCGCTCATCGAGCGCGGCGACCTCACCGAGGACGAGACCGAGGGCCTGGTCCGCAACTTCCAGGAGCATCTCGACGAGGCCTTCGCCGCGACCCGCGACGGCAGCCCCGGCGTGGATCCGCAGTCGAGCGTCCAGGGCCTGGAGCTGCCGGCATCCCAGCGCACCGCGAACGCGGACGACTCCACCAACACCGCCGTGAGCGCCGAGGTGCTCGAGCGCATCGGTGAGGCGCACCGAGCGATCCCCGAGTCGTTCACCGTGCACCCGAAGCTCGAGGCGGTCCTGAAGCGACGTCACCAGATGTCGACCCAGGGCGGGGTGGACTGGTCCTACGGCGAGCTGCTCGCCTTCGGCTCCCTGCTGATGGAGGGCCGACGGGTGCGCCTGAGCGGTCAGGACTCCCGTCGCGGCACCTTCGTGCAGCGCCACAGCGTGATGATCGATCACGAGAACGGCGACACCTGGACCCCGCTGTCCTATCTCTCGGACGACCAGGCGCGGTTCAACGTCTACGACTCCTCGCTCTCGGAGTTCGCAGCGCTCGGCTTCGAGTACGGCTACTCGGTGGAGAACCCCGAGTCCCTCGTGCTGTGGGAGGCCCAGTTCGGCGACTTCGTCAACGGTGCGCAGACCATCATCGACGAGTTCATCTCGGCCTCCGAGCAGAAGTGGGGCCAGAACTCGAGCGTGGTGCTCCTGCTGCCCCACGGCTACGAGGGTCAGGGGCCCGACCACTCCTCCGCCCGCATCGAGCGCTTCCTGCAGCTGTGCGCCGAGGACAACATGCGGGTCGCGGCCCCCTCGACCCCGGCGAGCTACTTCCACCTGCTGCGTCGCCAGGCCAAGACCGAGCCGAAGAAGCCGCTGATCGTCTTCACCCCGAAGTCGATGCTCCGCAACAAGGCGGCGGTCAGCCCGGTCGAGGACTTCACCGGCGGCGGCTTCTTCCCGGTGCTTCCTGACACCACCGTGGACCCCTCGCAGGTGAAGCGCGTGCTGCTGACCTCCGGCAAGGTGTACTGGGATCTCGTGGCGCGCCGCGACAAGCTCGAGGCCACCGACACGGCGATCATCCGGCTCGAGCAGCTCTACCCGCTGCCCACCGAGGAGATCCTCGAGGCCCTGGAGGCCTACCCCGATGCGACCCTGACCTGGGTCCAGGAGGAGCCGCAGAACCAGGGTGCATGGACCTTCATGGCCGTGAACTTCGCCGTCGAGGTGGGGCGCACGCTGAAGGTGGTCGCGCGAGCCGCGTCGGCCTCCCCCGCCACGGGTTCCAACGCCACCCACAAGATCGAGCAGGAAGACCTGCTCGTGCGAGCTTTCGAGTCCTGAGCGCCCGGTGGGGGTCGCGGGTTCGCCCGCGACCCCCACCGTCGTTACAGTTGACGTCCCCGTCCCTGGCCCAGGAGGTCCCGGTGCAGAGTGTGTCCACGTCATCCGCTACGGATCCGGCCTCCCGGATCCGGATCATCGCGCTCGGAGACGAGCTCCTCGCCGGTGTCGGGGACGCCCGCGCCCTCGGCTGGCTCGGCCGAGCCGTCGCCAGCGAGCAGGGCGCCGAGAACCGTGTGGACGTGTTCACCTCGGCGCTTCCCGGCGAGACCTCCGGCGGCCTCGCCGAGCGGTGGGACCAGGATGTCCACCTGCGGATGGACCGCTCCGCCCAGGCCGACGGCAGCATCGACCACCGGGTCGTGCTCGCCATGGGGCGCGCGGACGTCTACACCGACATCTCCCTGGCGCGCTCCCGCCTCAATCTCGCCAAGGTGCTCGACGGGCTGGAGCGGCTGCGCATCCCCGCCTTCGTCGTCGGGCCCCCGCCCAGTCGCGATCCGGGGACCACGCAGGGTGTCCGGGAGCTCTCCGGGGCCTTCGAGGACGTCTGCTCCCGCCGGCGCATCCCGTACGTCGACACCGTCGGCGGGCTGGTCGGCCACGAGCAGTGGGAGTCCGACCTCTCCCGCTCCCCCGGCGATCATCCGGGGCAGACGGGATACGGCCTGATGGCCTGGCTCGTGCTCCACGGCGGCTTCGGCTCCTGGCTGGGCACCTCGTCCTGACAGCGCGGGACCCTGACGGCGCAGGCCGGAGGTCTGGACGACGCAGGCCGGCAGTCAGGGCAGTTCAGTCCGGCGGTCGGGATGGCGCAGACCGGCGGGCATCGTCGGCAGCACCGTCCCCGGCGGGCCCTCCGGCTCGTGCCGGGGCACGTGACCTCCACCTCAGCCCGCCGTCCGGACCGCCTGCGAAGGAGGAGCCTCCGCTTCCCTGTGGCACAATCGTCTGGTTACCGGGCGAAGGAAGGAGAACGTGATGAGCAAGCGAGGACGCAAGCGCAAGGCTCGCCGCAAGAACGGCGCCAATCACGGCAAGCGCCCCAACTGCTGACCGTGATGCCGCGATGCGCGGCATGACTGAGGGCCCCTCCCGTCTCGGGAGGGGCCCTCAGTCATGCTCAGGCGCCGGGCAGCTCGCGTCGGGAGCTCGTGGCGGAGATGTGCACGCTGGTCGTGCCGTCGACCTCGGTGGTGCGGGTGACCGACACGGACTGGCACTCCACCGTGATCCGCTCACGCAGCGACGATGGCGCACGGTCGGCGCAGCTGCGCCGTACGAGCTCCTTGATCCGCCGCACGCGCTCCCACTCCTCGGCGCACTCGGGGCAGTCCTCGGTGTGACGCTCCATGCGCTCCACCGTCTCGCGCGGCAGCTCGCCGTCGAGGGCCTCCTCGAGGCGGTAGCGCGCATCCCGGGGCGCGCTGTCCGCCGCGTCGGTGTCCCGTCGGGCCCTCATGTCGTCCTGGTTCATCGTTCCTCCTCCCGTGGCATCGAGCCGGACTTCCGCGTGGTCGTCTCCGAGGAGCCGTCGCCCGGCGGCGTCGGGTCCTCCCGCAGGAAACCGCTGCGGTAGGCGTAGTCGGAGAGCATGTCCCGCAGCTGACGACGGCCCCGGTGCAGCCGTGACATCACAGTGCCGATCGGGGTGTCCATGATCTCGGCGATCTCCTTGTACGCGAAGCCCTCGACATCCGCGTAGTAGACCGCCATGCGGTAGTCCTCGCGCAGCTGGCCCAGGGCGTCCTTGACGGCGGAATCCGGCAGCCGGTCCAGCGCCTCGGTCTCCGCGGAGCGCAGACCGGAGCTGGTGTGCGAGCCGACCTCGGCGAGCTGCCAGTCCTCGACCGTGTCGGACCACGCCTCCTTGGGCCGACGCTGCTTCTGCCGGTAGGTCGTGATGTAGCTGTTGGTCATGATCCGGTACAGCCAGGCACGCATGTTGGTGCCCGGCGTGAACCGGTCGCGGGCACGGAAGGCCTTCATGAAGGTCTCCTGGACGAGATCCTCGGCATCGTGCGGGTTGCGGGTCATCCGCAGCGCACCGCCATAGAGAGAGTCCAGGTGCGAGAGCGCTTCGGTCTCGAAGTCGAACGCGTCGCCCGAGGCGTCGTCGACCTCCGGATGGCCCGCATCGGGGCTCTGGGCAGGATCTGTCTGGGTCATTGCGGCCCAACCTACGCCAGAAGAGCGTTCCGCACCGTGCGTGAGCACCGCAGTGGCCATCAGGTCTCCTTCTCCGTGCCCTACCGATCTGTCGGCCCGGTGTGTCCTCGTGTCCCCGTCTGCCCGCGCGAGGCCGCTGAGCGCTGTCGAGCATCTCCACCGACCGCGGTCGAACGCCTCCACGCGAGGTCCGGATCCGCTCCGGATCCACGCAGTGCAACGCGTCCGGCGCTCTCCTTGTTCCCTGGGCGGTAGTCTGGACGCTGGCGACCTGTCGCACAGACGGTCGTCGGATCTGCTCGTACCCGTGAAGAACGTGAGGACACCATGGCCCTGGTCCGCCGCATCGCACGTCCGCTGCTCGCAGCCCCCTTCATCGCCGAGGGTGTGCGCACCGCTCTGCGTCCGGAGCGCGAGATCGACGTCTACCCCCAGGCTTTCGACGCCGTCGACTCCACCCTGTCGAAGTCCTCGGCCCCCGGTTTCCTCGATGCGCGCACCATCGTCCGCGCCACCGGCGTCATCGCCGCCGGAGCCGGTCTGATGTACGCCACCAACCGGCGCCCGCGCGCGGCCGCCGCGGCCCTGCTGCTGACCACGTCGGTCGGTTGGGCCGGCCGCAAGAAGGTCTGGGAGCTGCGCGGCGAGGAGCGTGCGCGTGAGATCCAGGCGATCCTCACCGACGCCGGTCTGCTCGGCGGCGTGCTGCTCGCCGTGGTCGACCACGACGGCCGCCCGTCGCTCGGCTACCAGGTGAACGACTTCGTCGAGCGCAGCCAGAAGAAGGCCGCCGCGAAGCAGCGCGAGCTCGAGAAGAAGGCCTCGAAGATCGACAAGAAGGCGCACGACGCGGTGGGCACCGCGCAGAAGCAGCTCGCCGCTCAGCGGGGCTGACGCCAGTGGTCTCCGAGGTGCTCTGGAACGCCCCCGTCGCCGACAGGCCTGTCGACGCTCTGGTGCGAGTGCCGGGATCGAAGTCCCTGACCGCTCGATGGATGCTGCTGGCCGCCGCCGCGCAGCGGCCGTCCGAGCTGCGTGGAGCATTGGTCTCCCGCGACACCCGTCTGATGCGGGACGCCCTCGAGCGTCTGGGAGCGATCCTGGAGGCGCGTGACGACGCGCTGCTCGTCACGCCGATCCCGCCCCCGCCGGAGCATCCCGCCGCACCGCTCGAGATCCATACCGGTCTGGCCGGCACGGTGATGCGCTTCGGCCCGATGCTCGCCGCCCTCCACCACGGAGACGTGCGCTTCACCGGGGACGAGCCCGCGCTGGCGCGCCCGATGGATCCCGTCATCGACGCTCTGCGGCAGCAGGGCGTCGAGGTCACCGAGCACGGCGCGCCCGGGCGTCTGCCGATCACGGTGCACGGCACCGGCCGGCTGCGCGGCGGACGGATCGAGGTCGACTCCTCGGCCTCCAGCCAGTTCATCTCCAACGTGCTGCTGGTCGCGGCCCGTGCCGACGACGCTCTCGAGCTCGTCCACGTGGGCGACAAGCTGCCGTCGCTGCCGCACATCGACATGACCGCCGAGACGCTGCGCGAGGTGGGCATCGAGTGCACGCACGACACGGATGAGCAGGGAAGGCATCGCTGGCGCGTCACGCCCGGCGAGATCCGCCCGGTGAGCATCGTCGTCGAGCCGGATCTGTCCAACGCGGGCCCCTTCCTCGCGGCCGCGGTGGCCACCGAGGGCACGATCGCGGTGGACGACTGGCCCGAGGTCACCACCCAGCCCGGCGACGCCTATCGCGAGCTGCTGACGCGGATGGGCGCCGAGGTGTGGCGCGAGGGCCGCACGCTGTGCGTGCGGGGCACGGGCCGGATCCGCGGGATCGACGCCGACCTCTCCGCCGTCGGCGAGCTGACGCCGACGATCGCCGCTCTCGCGGCGCTGGCGGATTCCCCCTCGACCCTGCGGGGCGTGGGGCATCTGCGGGGGCATGAGACGGATCGGCTGAAGGCGCTGGCCACGGAGCTCACCAAGCTCGGTGCCCGCACCCTCGAGCTCGAGGACGGGCTGGAGATCCACCCCGGCCCGCTGCACGGCGAGGTCTTCGAGACGTATGAGGACCATCGCCTGGCCACGGCCGCCGCGATCATCGGGCTGCGGGTCCCTGATCTGCAGGTGATCGACATCGGCACCACGCAGAAGACCCTCCCGGACTTCGTGGGGATGTGGCTGTCCATGCTGCACACCGACCCCCTCGAGGACGGCGAGGCGTGAGCCGGTCGCTCCGCGACTACGACGAGGCCGACGTGCGCGTCCGGCCCAACCGTCGGGGCTCGAGGCCGCGCACCAAGGACCGTCCCAAGCACGAGGACGCGATCACGGGGCGGGTGATCTCGGTGGACCGCGGCCGGTGGCGCACCGTCGTCGCGGCCGGGACCCCGCACGAGCGCACCGTCACGGCGATGCGCGCCCGGGAGCTCGGCCGCTCCCCCGTCGTGCCCGGCGACCTGGTCGGTCTGGTCGGCGACACGACGGGGCGCGACGGCTCCCTGGCCCGGATCGTCCGGATCCAGGAGCGCAGCTCCTTCCTGCGGCGCAGCGCCGACGACGACGACTCCACCGAACGCCCCCTGGTCGCGAACGTCGACCTCATGGTGATGGTGACCGCCGTCGCCGATCCGGAGCCCCGCGGCGGCATGATCGATCGCTGCCTGGTGGCGGCCTACGTGGCCGGGATCGACGCCCTGCTCGTGCTCACGAAGGCCGATCTGCGATCGCCGGAGGAGTTCCTGCGCTCGTACGCTCCACTGGGCCTGGAGCACGTGATCACCCGACAGGACGCCGACGGCAGCATCGTCGGCCTCCAGGAGCTCCAGGAGCGCCTCTCCGGCCGCGTCAGCGTGCTCATCGGGCACTCCGGGGTCGGCAAGTCGACCCTGCTCAACGCTCTCGTGCCGGGCACCGACCGCGCGATCGGCGATGTCAACGACGTCACCGGGCGCGGCCGGCACACCTCGTCCTCCGCACTGGCGATGCAGCTGCCGGACGGCGGGGGCTGGGCGATCGACACCCCGGGCGTGCGCTCCTTCGGACTCGGCCACGTCGACCCCGACGAGCTCCTCGACGCCTTCGCCGATCTCGCCGTCCTCGCAGAGTCCTGCCCGCGCGGGTGCACGCATCTCGAGGATGCTCCGGACTGCGCCTTGGACGGTCTGGTCGAGGCCGGTGAAGCCGGCAGCGCGGGCCCGGCCCGGCTGCTCTCGTACCGGCGCCTCGCCGTCACCCTGCGACGCAACGACCCCTGGGATCTCTGAGCAGTCCGGCGGAGCCGACGGGCGCTTCGAGCAGGCCGTGGCCGGTGCCCACCACTCCGGGACCAGCCTCTGACCGGCGCGAACCCTCCGCACTGTGGAGACATTCCGGCGTGGATCCGCACCGCGTCGCTGCGCGCACCGGGTCCGTGAGCGCTCTAGGGTGGGCCCATGTCCAGCCGCTATGCCGATGATCTGCGCCTCGCCCATGTTCTCGCCGACGCCGTGGATCAGCTGACCATGTCCCGGTTCAAAGCCCAGGACCTCGAGGTCTCCACGAAGCCCGATCTCACGGAGGTCACCGATGCCGACCAGGCCGCCGAGAAGATCGTGCGCTCGCAGCTGGCGCGCTCCCGCTCCCGGGACCAGGTGATCGGCGAGGAGTACGGCACCACCGGATCGGCCTCCCGGCAGTGGGTGATCGACCCGATCGACGGCACCAGCAACTTCGTGCGCGGCGTGCCCGTGTGGGCCACCCTGATCGGCCTGATCGAGGACGGCCGACCCGTCGTGGGCCTGGTCTCCGCACCGTCCCTCTCCCGCCGCTGGTGGGGCGGACTGGACGTCGGCTCCTGGACCGGTTCGCGGATCACCAACGCCAGCCGCCTGCAGGTCTCCCAGGTCGACCGGCTCGAAGAGGCCTCGCTGTCCTATTCCTCGCTGCACGGCTGGGCGGACCACGACCGGCTCCCCCAGATGCTCAACCTCATGCAGCGTTTCTGGCGCACGCGCGCCTACGGTGACTTCTGGTCGTACATGCTCGTCGCGGAGGGCGCCGTCGATGCCGCGTGCGAGCCCGAGCTGGCGCTGCACGACATGGCCGCGCTGGTCCCGATCCTCACCGAGGCCGGAGGGCGCTTCACGTCTCTGGAGGGTGAGGACGGGCCGTTCGGCGGCAGCGCGATCGCCACCAACTCCCTGCTGCACGAGGAGATCCTCACGGCGCTCGCTCTGCGCGACTCCTGATCGCCCGGGCGGAAGGCCCGCAGTGTGACAGGGTGGCAGGGCGGAAGCATGGCAGGCCGGAGACGCAGCGGAACGAGAGCGCGGCCGATCGAGAGGGCGGCGGGACGAGAGGGCGCCGGGACGGACGGCTCAGGAACGCGGCCCGGGGATCGGTAGACTCGATGCGTCGAGACCCCGAACCACGAAGGGACCCCCATCCTCATGACCGTCAAGCGCGTCGCCCTGCTGACCGCAGGTGGCTATGCCCCCTGCCTGTCCTCCGCCGTCGGCGGCCTCATCGAGCGGTACACCGAGCTGGTGCCCGACGTCGAGATCATCGCCTACAAGCACGGCTACTGGGGCCTGCTCTCCGGCGAGAAGATCGTCATCGACGACGAGGTGCGCGCAGGTGCCCACGTGCTGCACAACTACGGCGGCTCCCCCATCGGGAACTCGCGCGTGAAGCTCACCAACACCGCTGACCTCGTCGCCCGTGGTCTGATCGAGGAGGGCCAGAACGCTCTCGAGGTCGCCGCGAACAAGCTCAAGGAGGACGGTGTCGACGTCCTGCACACGATCGGCGGCGACGACACCAACACCACTGCGGCGGATCTCGCGCAGTACCTGCAGGACAACGACTACGACCTGCACGTCGTGGGCCTGCCCAAGACGATCGACAACGACATCGTGCCGATCCGCCAGTCCCTCGGCGCGATGACCGCCGCCGAGCAGACCAGCGTCTTCGCGCAGAACGTCATCGCCGAGCACGGCTCGAACCCGCGCATGCTGATCGTGCACGAGATCATGGGTCGCGCCTGCGGGTACCTCACCGCCCAGGCCGCCGAGTACTACCAGCAGTGGCATGCCCAGCAGAGCTGGCTGCCCGGCATCGGCCACTCGCCCGAGCGCTGGGACGTGCACGCGGTGTTCCTGCCCGAGCTCGCGCTGGACATCGACGCCGAGGCCGAGCGTCTCAAGAAGGTCATGGACGAAGTGGGCTGCGTGAACATCTTCCTGTCCGAGGGCGCCGGCATCCCGGAGATCATCGCCGAGATGCAGGCCCGCGGCGAGGAGCCGGAGAAGGATCCCTTCGGCCACGTGAAGATCGACAAGATCAACCCCGGCCAGTGGTTCGCCAACCAGTTCTCCGAGAAGCTGGGCGCGGAGAAGTCCATGGTCCAGAAGTCGGGTTACTTCTCGCGCTCCGCGAAGGCCAACGCCGACGATCTGCGCCTGATCAAGTCGATGACCGACCTCGCCGTGCAGGTCTCGCTCGAGGGCGCCTCCGGCGTCATCGGCCATGACGAGGAGCAGGGCGGCGTGCTGCGCGCCATCGAGTTCTCGCGCATCGCCGGCCACAAGTCCTTCGACATCTCCCAGCCCTGGTTCCATGAGGTCATGGAACGCACCGGCCAGAAGATCGTCCCCGCCGAGTCGCACTGACCCGGCACCGGACCTCAGCATGACGGCCGTCCCGGAGCGCATCGGACGACGGCCCCGCGTGCGCACCTGGCGGCGCACCCTTCGCGCGCTCGTCCCGTCGGGGCGGGCGCGCGACGTGTTCCCGGACGCGGTCGACGACACGGTGCTCGCAGACGGCACCGTGCTCGCTGACTCGGTCGCCGGTGCGGGCACCGACGCTGGCGGGTTCGACGGCTCATGGGCCGCGCAGGGCGTCCTGCAGATCTCCGCGGCCCCGGCCGGCTCCGGATGGGTCATGGACGATGGCCCCCTGCAGACGACAGGCTCTCGGCGCCCGCAGCAGGGCCGGCTCGGCGACTGCTGGGTGATCGCCGCGATGCTCGCGATCCACGAGACCGCCCCCGAGCGCCTCGGCGCGCTGCTCACGGAGCTTCCCGGCGGAGTCGTCGAGGTCGCTCTGCCTGCCCTCGCCGAACCGATCAGGGTGGATCGACAGATGCCCGTGACCGAGCGCGGGCGACCCGTGTACGCCCGCCTCGAGGGCACGAACCCGGGATGGGCCGGCGTGCTCGAGAAGGCGCTGGCCGCCCATGTCGCGGGCGGCTACGACGTTCTGGCCCGCGGATTCGCCCGTTTCGGTCTCGAGCTGCTGCTGGGCATGAGAGTGCGCACGATGCTGCGACTGCCTGATGCTCGGCAGATCGTCCGGTGGCGCGAGGAGGGACGCGCGATCGCCGCGTCCACCCATCCGCTCAGCAGGCGCGTCACCACCGCTCACGGTCCCCTGCCGTCCAGTCATGTCTTCGCCGCGGTGGGAGGAGACCCGGTCACCGGGCATGTGCACCTGCGCAACCCCACGCGGCCGAGCCGACTGCTCACGATCGACGCGCGCACCTTCCGGCGGGGCTTCCTCTCGGTCGACGTGACGCCGCCGCTGCGCTGAGCACTGCGGCTGGCCTGGTCAGGAGGTGGTCCTGGTCAACGAGTCGGGTCGGCGTCGGCGAACGTCTCGAGCCAGGCGTCGGCGATCAGCCGATGCCCGGCGATCGTCGGATGCACGCCGTCCTCGGCGAGACCTGCGGGTGAGTGCCCGACGTCCCATGCGCGCGTCAGCACCTGCTCGAGATCCACCAGCGGGTGCCCGAACTCCCGGGCGAGGTCGCGGATGATCTGCACCTTGGGGTCGAGATCCTCGTGGATGCGCGCCATCTCGTCATCGACGTCGGCGACGAACGGCACGATCATCAGCACCGGAGCAGCCGGACGGGTCGCCGAGAGCTGGTCGAGCAGGTACCGGTAGCCCTGCTCGAAGTCCTCGTCCGAGACGTGCTCTCCGCGGGTGTAGCGGTGCCAGGAGTCATTGACGCCCACGTAGATGGTGACCACCTGGGGATCCTGTTCGAGGCAGTCCGGGCCGAAGCGGGCCACGAGATCGGCGACCTTGTCGCCGCCGATGCCGCGGTTGATCACCGTCGCCGACGGCTCATGGGCGGCGAAGTGCTCGGCGAGCAGCCGCACATATCCGTATCCGAGGGCGTCGGGATCCTCGCGACGCCCGCAGTCGGTGATGGAGTCCCCGATGAAGAGCAGGGTGCGGGGTTCGGGGAGGGCAGCCGGTGTCATACCGCAATCCTGCCAGAGCAGAGGTTCCGGCCCGCGGAAGGACACATGACGATGCAGATCAGGCACGAAGCCTCCGCGCGAGGCACGGTCGCACAGGTCCTCGAGCCATAGGAGGTCTCAGGACGCAGAGCAGCTCTGGTCGATGCGCGCCGACCGCTGATCGGCCGCGGGTGCAACGGATGACGATTCGGTGGGCCGCCGACCGGAGTGTCGGCCGGACAAGGAGCCGACCGGGCGCACCAGACCGACGCGGATCTCGGCGTGTCCAAAGTCCCGCTCGATCTCCGGGGATCCCGGTAGCTTCGGGATATGAGAACAGTGAGCAAGTTGACCGTCGTCGGAGCCGGAGCTGTCGGATCGAGCGTTGCCTACGCTGCGATGATCCGTGGGACGGCACGCCAGATCGCTCTCTACGACATCGCACCCGAGAAGACTCGTGCAGAGGTTCTGGACCTCTGCCACGGCGCCACGTTCGTCGGGGCGACCGAGATCAGCGGGGGCAGCGACATCGCCGTCACCGCCGACTCCGACGTCGTGGTCATCACCGCCGGTGCCAAGCAGAAGCCCGGCCAGAACCGCATCGAGCTCGCCGCCACGAACGCCCGCATCATGAGCTCGCTGATGGTGCAGCTGCTGGAGCTCTCGCCCTATGCCATCTACGTGATCGTCTCCAACCCGTGCGATGTCCTCACCATGCTCGCCAAGGAGGCGAGCGGGTTGCCGGCCGAACGGATCTTCGCCTCCGGCACGACCCTGGATTCGTCCCGCCTGCGGTGGGAGATTGCGCGCCGTGCTCAAGTCTCCGCCTCCAGCGTGCACGCCATGATCGTCGGAGAGCACGGGGACACCGAGTTCCCCCTATGGTCCAGCGCGAGCGTCGGTACGGTTCCCCTACTGGACTGGACAGTCGGAGGGGCGCGAGTATTCGAACAGTCGACTCTCGATCAGATCGCGGTGGACGTCCGCGACGCCGCCTATACCGTCATTCAGGGAAAGGGGGCGACGAATTACGCGATCGGTCTGTCGAGCACCAGGATCGTCGAGGCGATCGTGAACGACGAGAACGCGGTTCTCCCTGTCGCACCGGTGCTCTCGGGCATCCAGGGGCTGCATGGCGTCGCTCTGTCCGTGCCCTGCGTGGTCAACCGCACGGGCGCCCATCCCATTGCGGAGACGCCGTTCTCCGACCACGAGCGGGAGCTCCTCCAGCGTTCCGCTGCGTCGTTGCACGAGGTCGCCGCCGGCCTGCGTACCTGACCGCTCAGCGGGGCGTCCGACGGTGCGCACCGGGTCGACCGGCGCTGCCGGTCACCTAGCGTGCAGTGCCCGCCGCGTCTGGACGAGAACAAGGGCCCCTGATCAGTGTTTCCACTGATCAGGGGCCCTTCGTCTCGTAGCGGGGGCAGGATTTGAACCTACGACCTCCGGGTTATGAGCCCGGCGAGCTACCGAACTGCTCCACCCCGCGTCGACATGAGTAACTCTACGGCTCCTCCACCCGCGCGTCCAACCGAACCCCCACAAACGTGCGCCATGCCACGTCAAGCACCCGTTCACCTATGTGGACGCCGGAATCTGCGCCTGCGGGCGCCATGCAGAACGCCCGTCCTCCCCGGCAGAACCAGGAGGGACGGGCGTGCTGTCAGCGACTCAGGAGCCTGACGGGTCAGCCTTCTCCGCCGTCGGACGGAGCCGGTGTGCCGGTTCCGCCGAGCTCCTCGTTGGCTGCCACGGCCCGGTTCAGCGCGTCGGCGATACGCTCCTGGGCCTCGCCGTAAGCGGCCCAGTCCCCATTGGCCATCGCCTTCTCGGAATCGGCCACGGCCTCATCCATGTCCGTGAGGGCGGAGTCGAGCTTCTCCTGCGAGGTGCCCGAGTCGTCGGCCGGAGCCTCCTCCCCGTCGTCCTCGGACTCGCCGCCTGCGGGGGTGTCCACGGAGCCCTCACCGGTCTCGGTATCCGCCGTGCCGGCGACGCCGTCGGGGTCGGTGACCGCGGCGTCACCGGCACTCGCGCCGGAGTCACCGCCGAAGACGAGGTCCAGGGCTTCGTCGAGCGTCGGTGCGAATCCGATCTTCTCGCCGAAGGAGACCAGCACCATCTGCAGCAGCGGGTACTGGGTACCGCCGCCTGATGCGGAGGACTGCAGGTAGACGGGCTGCACGTACAGCAGTCCCTCGCCCACGGGCAACGTGAGCAGGTTGCCGTTGATGACTTCGGAGTTGCCGGACTTCAGCAGGTTCAGGGCCTGCGACACGTTCGGCTCCGCGTTGAACGTCGCCTGCACCTGTCCGGGCCCGTTCACCGGGTTCGACGCCGGTAGCACCAGCAGGGTCATGTCACCGAAGGAATCGGCCGGATTGCCGGCCTTGCCCCCGGTCTCCGAGTCCACCGCGAGGAAGCCGGTGAGCACGTTCTGCCCCTGGGTGGGGATATAGCTGGAGGAGAGCGTGAACCGCGGGGATTCCATCTCCGGCACCTGCATCGTCAGGTACAACGGCGGCTGAGCCGGCTGTTCGCCGGAGGAGCCGTCCGGGTTCTCCGGCGCAGGGACCGTGGGGTCCGGGGAGACCTGCCAGAAGTCCTGCTGGCCGAAGAAGTCGTCCGCGTCAGCCACGTGGTACGTCGAGAGGATCTCACGCTGCGCCTTGAAGTAGTCCGCCGGATAGCGCAGGTGGCTCATCAGCTCGCCGCTGATCTCCGAGGCCGGCTGCACCGCGTCGGGGAACACCTCGTTCCACGCCTTGAGGATCGGATCCTCGGTGTCCCAGGCGTACAGGTTCACAGAGCCGTCGAAGGCGTTGACGGTGGCCTTGACGCCGTTGCGCATGTAGTTGGCCGAGCGCTCACGGTTGACGGCCGTGGCCGACGTGTTCGTCTGGGAGTCGTCCACGACGCTGTCCAGCTCGACGGACTGGGAGTACGGGTACTTGTCCGACGTCGTGTAGCCGTCGATCACCCACACCATCTCGCCGTCCACGACAGCCGGGTACATCTGGGAGTCCAGTGACAGGAACGGCGCCACCTCGCGCACACGCTCCTGCGGGTCGCGGTCGTAGAGGATCTGCGACTCGTCGTTGAGGTAACCCGAGATCACGATGTTCGGATCACGGAACTTGATGGCGTACAGCAGCTGGTTGATGAAGCTGCCGACGGCCGGGCCGCCATCGCCCTGGAAGGTGTTGTATACCTGGTCCCCGCCCTCTTCGTCATCGGTGCCCGACTGGTAGTCGAACTCCTCGGCGGTGTGGCCCTCGGGGGCGCCGACGATCGAGTAGTCCGGGGAGTGGCGTCCGAAGTAGACCCTCTCCTCGTAGTCGCCGAAGGCACCGTCGCCGGGCACGCCCGACTGCAGGAAGCTGGGTTCGCCGTCCGCATTGCGACGGTTGCCGTACGCGGCCGCGCTGCCATAGCCGTGCGTGTAGATGATGTGCTGATCCACCCACGAGCGATCGTTCAGCCCGAACTTATCCGGGCGGAGCTCGCGCACGCCGAGAACGGTGTCCTGGAGGTCTCCATCGATCTCGTAGCGGTCCACGCTGAGCACATCGTCGAAGCCCCAGTAGCGGCGGTTCGCCTCTCGCTGCTCGAACGTCGGCGAGATGATGTTGGGATCCATCAGACGGATCTGCGCCGTGGTCGAGGCGTCCT
Source organism: Brachybacterium sp. JB7 (assembly GCF_003335205.1). NCBI lineage: Bacteria > Bacillati > Actinomycetota > Actinomycetes > Micrococcales > Dermabacteraceae > Brachybacterium > Brachybacterium sp. JB7. The sequence goes on from NZ_QPGN01000006.1 coordinate 90,069, forward strand.
CGCGCAGAGCGCCCGAGGTCGCATCGGTGGTCGCCGTATAGGCGACCTCGTTGACGTCGTCGACATCGAACGCCGCACGCGTGGCGTCGATGTTGCGCTGGATGTAGGTCTGCTCGAGCGCACGCTCGTTGGGCTGGACCTTGAACTGCTGGATGGCCCACGGATACAGGTTGCCCACGGCGAGGGTGGACAGGATCATCAGGCCTGCGCCGATCGCCGGGATCCGCCAGTCCGAGCGGAAGATCCACAGCACGAACAGCGCCGCGACCACCACAGCGGCGATCGCGAGGATCGTCTGCGCCGGAAGGATCGCGTGGACGTCGGTGTACGCAGCACCCTCGAACCGGGAGTGCTCAGCGGTCAGCAGGTCATAGCGCTGGAACCAGTGGCCTGCGCCGAGCAGCAGCACGTAGATCGCGGCCAGCACGCCGAGATGACGGCGTGCGGAGCGCGTGACCTCGAGGCCCGTCTCCTGGCCCCACGCCACCCCTCCGTAGATGAAGTGGCCGATGAGCGCACCGACGATCGCCACCAGCAGGATGAACTGGCCGAAGGAGATGATCAGACTGATCGCCGGGAGCGAGAAGACGTAGAAGCCGATGTCGTTGCCGAACACCGCGTCGGTCTCCCCGAACGACTGCGAGTGCAGGAACATCTGCACGTCCTGCCAGCGCCGCGCGAGCGCGAGACCGCCGAAGGCACCGATGATCAAGGGCGCCGCGATGGTCACTCCCCTGCGCAGCGGATCGACCGCGGCACGGAACTGCTCGAGCGCCTCCTGCTCCCGAGTGACGGGCGGGTAGACGGGACGCTTGACGTACGCGATACGCAGGCTGAAGAACAGGGGCACTGCGAACAGGATGAATCCGATGACGAACAGGATGCCCTGCGTGCCCCAGCGGACTGCCAGCACGTCGGTGAAATCGAGCTGGTTCATCCACAGATACTTCGTCCACACCTCCGAGGCGATGACGAGCAGGATGACCACCGCCGCGATGACGATCGCGGTGATGGCGAGCGGGGAGATCCGTCGAGAGTCCTTTCCACTGCTGGAATCTGGTGCTGGCCGCGGTCGCGGCCGGGGTGCGTCGCCGAACGGGGCGGAGAAACTCACGGATACCTCGGGTGCCTCGGTGTCGGAGCCGACGGACCCCTGCGCCAGCGCAGATATGGTCCCCGTGTCTCCGGGTACAGTGTGGTGCCGCCACGCGACGCGGCGACACCCCTATTCTGTCAGGCCTTAGCTGCAAGGGACCTCTCGATCCGATGACGACTCCCGAAACGGACCCCCTCGACGCCCCGACGGCGGCTCTGGCCGCCGCTGTTCTCGAGATCTCCCGGCATGTCGACGGGCAGCCGCTGACCGTGCCGCGCCTGTACGCGCTGGCCCGCAGCGCCGAGCTGATGAGCGCGTCCCCGTCGCTCGCCGCCCTGCTGGGCGTCGAGGGCGAGGGCGCCGAGGCGCTCGATGAGCTGCACCTGACCCCGATCGATCTCGACGACGGCTCCTCGGCGGCCGACGCCACGGGCGACGCGGTCGATCCGTTGGCCGCGCTGCAGGTCGTGCAGTGGCCCGATCTCGCCGCCGGGGCCGCGATCGCCTGCGAGCTCGCGCCGTCGGCGTGGTCACTGCGTACAGAGGACACCGAGGCGGACCTGTCTACCGGGCGTGCGCTGCGGGTGGTCGTGGCCGCGCTGGCGGACGGCACCACCTGGTCGGCGGTGCACCGCGGCGACGAGAACGGCTATGTCCTCGGCGCCGCGCTGCTGCCCGATATCTCCGCTGCCCTGCTGCAGACGCTGCAGCCCGAGGCCTGATCCCCTCAGAACGCGGGTTCCAGCTCAGCGCCCTCGCTCTGCGCGGCCGCGAGCGATGACTCCTCCTCCTCGTCGCCGCCCGATCCCTGCACCTCACCGGTCTGCGGATCGTGATCCGGGACGTCGTCCTCCTTCAGCGGGCGCAGGAACGTCGCGGTCCCGAACGTGAGGTCAGGACCGATGGCCTCGGCCTGCAGGGTCAGCGAATGGCGTATCACGCCGCCCTCGGTCTCCCATTCGGAGCTCCCCAGCCGACCGGTGACCACCAGCGGGTTCCCCTTCTTCACCGAGCTCAGCAGATTGCGGGCCAGCGCCCGCCGTGCGAAGACCGTGATGAATTCGGTCTTCCGATCGGTGAAATCGTTCTTGGAGGAGTCGTAGTACCGCGAGGTGACGGCGATCCGCACGCTCGCGGAGAGAGTGCCGTCCTCCTGCGGGCGGGACTTCGGGTCGGCGGTCGCATTGCCCATCAAAGTGGTTTGGATGTCGCGCATGGTGTTGCCCTTCCTCAGGTGCCGGAGAGTCCGGCATCGGCTCCGTGCCGATGAGTCCAGAGTCGCCAGTCCCCGCCCCCTCCTCCAGGACCACACGGCTGCTGTGGACGACGGGGGTCTGGGGAGGAAAGGTCAACGAGTCGCCCGGCGTCGCCGGGCGGTGGGTCATGCTCGCTCTGCTGCTCCTGCGGGCCCAGCTCGGCCGGTCGGCGTCGTCGCCCCGGCGCGCGCGGTCGGCGTCGTCGCCCCGGCTCGTGCGGTGGGCGTTGTCGCCCCGCCTGGCGCTGCCGGCCCGGTTCGCCCGGTCACCCCACAGACGAAAGACGGCCGGTCCCCATTGGGGAGCCGGCCGTCCATCACTGTGTCCGTCCCGGAGGGATCAGGCCTGGGGAATGACCAGACCGGAGCCCGTCGCGCGAGCCGCCTCGAACCGTGCCTGGACATCCGCCCAGTTCACGATGTTCCAGATCGCCTTCACGTAATCGGCCTTCACGTTCTGGTAGTCCAGGTAGAACGCGTGCTCCCACATGTCCAGCTGGAACAGCGGGATCGTCGCCACCGGCACACCGTTCTGCTGATCGTAGAACTGCTCGATCACCAGGTTGCCACCGATGGGCTCGTACGCCAGCACGGCCCAGCCCGAACCCTGGATGCCCAGCGCCGCCGCGGTGAAGTGATCACGGAACGCATCGAACGACCCGAAGAACTCATCGATCGCCTGTGCCAGCTCGCCGGTGGGCTTGTCGCCACCCTCGGGCGAGAGGTTCTTCCAGAAGATCGAGTGGTTCGTGTGGCCACCGAGGTTGAACGCCAGATCCTTCGAGAACTGGTTCACCGTCGAGAAGTCACCGGCCTCACGAGCCGCCGCGAGCTTCTCCAGCGCCGTGTTCGCGCCCTTCACATAGGTCGCGTGGTGCTTGGAGTGGTGCAGCTCCATGATCTTGCCGGAGATCGAGGGATCCAGCGCGCCGTAATCGTAATCGAGATCAGGAAGCGTGAACTCCGCCATGAGGATCATCCCTTCGTCGTGTGATGCGCGGGACCAGCAGTCGCGTGTCCCGCCGTGCCTCCATCCTGCCACGATGGCTCGGGAGTTGGCAGGGGCTGCTGCCCGTCGGCGCCGATCCGGGGCCGAAGAGGCCCACTGTCGGAGCTGCGGTCCACAATGGTGCGATGGTCGCGCCCCGCCTGGACCTCCCGTCGTCCTTCTCCCCCGCCATCGCGACGTGGTTCGCGGAATCCTTCGACGCCCCCACCCCAGCGCAGGCCGGGGCCTGGAACGCCATCGAGCGCGGGGACGACACCCTGGTGGTGGCCCCCACGGGATCCGGCAAGACCCTCGCCGCCTTCCTCACGGCGATCGATCGGCTCGCGGCGAAGGAGCCCCCGGCAGATCGACCGACGGGTCGGTCGGCCGCGCGCTCGGACGGGAGCCGGGCCGCCGGGAGCGATCGCGGGGCCGTCAGCGTCCTGTACATCTCGCCGCTCAAGGCCCTCGGGGTCGATGTCGAGCGCAACCTGACCTCCCCACTGGTCGGCACGGCGCGCACCGCCGAGCGGCTCGGGCTGAGCCGTGCGCCGATCAGCGTGGGCGTGCGCACCGGAGACACTCCGCCGGCCGAGCGGCGCCGGCTCGCCACCCATCCGCCGGACATCCTCATCACCACCCCGGAATCGCTGTTCCTCCTGCTCACCTCACAGGCACGGGAGATCCTCCGCGGCGTGGAGACGGTGATCCTCGACGAGGTGCACGCCGTGGCAGGGACCAAGCGCGGCGTGCACCTGGCCCTGTCCCTGGCGCGTCTGGACGCGATGCTCGAGACGCCGGCGCAGAGGATCGGTCTCTCCGCGACCGTCGAGCCCGTGGACGAGGTCGCCGCCTTCCTCACCGGGTCGGGGCGCTCCCGGGAGGTGACCGTGGTCCAGCCCGAGTCGACCAAGGAATGGGAGATCACGGTGTCGCTCCCGGTGCCGGATCTGCAGGCCATCGAGCCGCCTCCCGATGCGATCGATGACGAGGACGTCTCGGGCACAATCTGGCCGCATGTCGAACGGGCCGTGCTCGCGAAGGTCCTCGCGCATCGCTCCACGATCGTCTTCACGAACTCCCGCAGCCAGGCCGAGCGTCTGACCGGGAAGCTGAACCGGCTGCACGCCCGTCGCCGGGCCCCTGACGCGGATCGCTCGGCGGACGGACCGTCGAGCGGATCGCCGCACGCCGAGGGCTCCGGGATCTCTGGGGGCTCCCGGGCCTCCGTGGGATCAGTGGCCTCCGTGGCCTCCGTGGGATCAGTGGCCTCCGTGGCCTCCGTGGGATCAGTGGCCTCCGAGGGCTCCGGCGAGGTGGACGAGAGCGACGGGGTCGAGGACATCGCCCGGGCCCACCACGGATCGATGTCCAAGGAGGTCCGTGCCCAGATCGAGGACCAGCTGAAGTCCGGGACCCTGCGCTGCGTGGTCGCGACCTCCTCCCTGGAGCTGGGGATCGACATGGGCGCGGTGGATCTCGTGCTGCAGGTCGCGGCACCGATGTCGGTCTCGAGCCTGCTGCAGCGGGTGGGCCGCTCGGGGCACGACGTCGGAGCCGTCTCCACGGGGTCCCTGCATCCGCTGCATGCGGCGGACGTGCTGCGCTCCGCGGTCGCCGTGCAGGAGGCGGTCGCCGGACGCATCGAACCGCTCACGGTGCCCCGCAACGCCCTCGACGTGCTCGCCCAGCACACCGTCTCCGCCGCGGCGATGGACGATCTGCAGGTCGAGGACTGGTTCGACCTGGTCCGCACCGCGCACCCCTATCGTGCTCTCCCCCGCTCGGCCTTCGACCAGACCATCGATCTGCTCGCCGGGCGCTATCCGTCCACCGCTTTCTCCGAGCTGCGACCGCGCCTGGTCCACGACCACGACACCGGCGTGCTCTCGGCCCGGCCCGGCGCGCAGCGCCTCGCGGTCACCAGCGGCGGCACGATCCCCGATCGCGGCCTCTATCCCGTGCACCTGGTCACGGGCGACGACGACACCCAGCCCCGACGGGTCGGGGAGCTCGACGAGGAGATGGTCTACGAGTCGCGTCGCGGGGACGTGATCACGCTGGGCACCAGCAGCTGGCGGATCGAGGAGATCACCGCTTCCCGGGTCACCGTCTCCCCCGCCTTCGGGCTCACCGGCCGCATCCCCTTCTGGCACGGCGACGGCGACGGTCGCCCGGCGAGCCTCGGCCGGGCGATCGCCACGGCGCAGAGCGAGCTCGCCTCCCTGGACCGCAGCGAGGCCGATTCCCGTCTCATGGGCTTAGGGCTCGAGGCCAACGCGCGCACCGTGCTGCTGGATCATCTCGCCGAGCAGCAGCAGGCCACCGGGGCGGTGCCGGGTCCGGAGCAGCTGGTCGTCGAGCGGTTCCTCGATGAGCTCGGCGATTGGCGGGTGGTGCTGCACTGCGCCTACGGCCAGCGGATCACCGGGCCCTGGGCCCTCGCGGTCGGCGCACGGGTGGAGGAGCGCTACGGTCTGGATGGTCAGGTCATGGCGGCCGATGACGGCATCGTGCTGCGGATCCCCCACGGCGAGGACCCGCCGGGCGCGGATCTCTTCGTCTTCACCCCCGAGGAGATCGACGAGGAGGTGCGGCGGCTCGTCGGATCCTCCGCCCTGTTCGCGGCGAGGTTCCGCGAGTGCTCGGCACGCGCCCTGCTGCTGCCTCGTCGTGATCCGCAGCAGCGTGCTCCCCTGTGGCAGCAGCGTCAGCGCTCCTCGAGCCTCTTGGAGGTGGCGCGTCCCTATCCGGATTTCCCGATCATGCTCGAGGCGGCGCGCGAGTGCCTGCAGGACGTCTACGACCTGCCTGCACTGATCGATCTCATGACGCAGATCGGTCGGCGCCGCGTCCAGGTGCGCGAGATCGAGACCCCCTCCCCCTCCCCGTTCGCCCGCTCGCTCCTGTTCGGCTATCTCGCCCAGTTCATCTACGACGCCGACGCCCCGCTCGCCGAACGGCGCACCGCCGCGCTCGCGCTGGACCAGTCGCTGCTCGCCGAGCTGCTGGGTGCGGTGAGCCTGCGCGAGCTGCTGGATGCCGAGGTGATCGCGGAGGTCGAGAGCCGTCTGCAAGGGCTCACCGCCGAGCGGGCCCTGCGCGGCGCCGAGCAGATCGCGGATGTGCTCCGGCGCCTGGGCCCACTGACCCCCGAGGACCTCGCACTGCGCACGGCGGAGGGGGTCGAGCTGAACACCGAGCTCGCCCGGCTCCACGACTCGCGGCGGATCCTGACCGTGCGCATCGCGGGCCGCGAGCACGTCGCCGCGATCGAGGACGCCGGGCTGCTGCGCGACGCGCTCGGGGTCGCGCTCCCGCCCGGGGTGCCGGACGCGCATCTGGCCGAAGTGGATCGGGCGGTCGCCCAGCTGCTCTCCCGTTGGGCGCGCGGACGAGGGCCGTTCCCCGCCTCCTCGCCGGTCGAGGCCTTCGGTCTCGCGCCCGGGGTCGCCCGGGGCGCGCTCGAGCAGCTCACCGCAGAACGGGTGCTTCAGCAGGGCGAGTTCACGCCGGGCCGCGAGGGCGAGGAGTGGGTCGACGCGGAGGTGCTGCGGCGCATCCGCCGCGCGAGCCTGGCCGCCTCCCGCCGCGAGATCGCCCCGGTCCCCGGCCCGGTCTACGCCCGCTTCCTCGGGCAGTGGCAGCATCTGGTGGGACGTCGCCGCGACGGCCGACGGGAACGTGCGGCGTGGACGGGACGCGACGGACTGCTGTCCGTGGTCGACCAGCTCGCCGGGGTCTCGCTGCCGCTGTCGGCCTGGGAGTCCCAGGTGCTGCCGGTCCGGCTGCCGGACCTGACCTCGGCGACCGTGGATGCGGCGTTCGCGGCCGGCGAGCTGGTCTGGACCGGTCACGGCCGGCTCGGAGCGGACGACGGCTGGATCCGGCTCCACCTCGCCGACGCCCTGCCTCTGGGGCTCGACATCGAGATGCTCGAGGAGTCCGCCGCGGCCCTGGCCGAGGGGTCGCTGCCCTCCCGGATCCTCGCCCTGCTGCGCGCGATGCCCGGAGCACTCCGGCACGGCGAGATCCTCACCGCACTCGCGGATGACGGCGGCGCGGTGCACCCACCCGACCTGCACGAGGCCTTGTGGGATCTCGCGTTCCAGGGGCTGATCACCAACGATTCCTTCGACGCCCTGCGCAGCTACGGCCGTGGTCCGGCCACCCAGCGGTCCACCCGGTCCTCCGGGCGGTCCCGCTCGCTGAGTCGGCGGGGCGCGGCACGACTGTCGGCGGCGATGATGCGCCAAGGGGTCTCGTCGGCCTCCGAGGTCGTCTCCGGGCCCGTCGGCGCGGGGCGCTGGAGCGCTGTCCGCGTCGAGGGAGTGGACCCCGCCGCCCGCGCCGCGGCGGTGGCGACGCTGCTGCTGGACCGTCACGGCGTGGTCACCCGGGGCGCCATGGACGTCGAGGACATCCCCGGGAGCTTCGCCGCCGTGTACCGGGTGCTCGCGGTGCTCGAGGAGAACGGCAGCTGCCGCCGGGGCTACTTCGTCGAGGGGCTCGGTGCCTCGCAGTTCGCCCCGGTGGAGGCCGTGGACCTCCTGCGCGACCGGGAACGGGAGGCGGACTCCGGGGACAGCACGGAGGACTCGGGCGGCACCGAAGGTCCCTCGTCGTCCACCTCCGTCGTGGCGCTCGCGGCCACGGATCCCGCGAACCCCTACGGCGCCGCGCTCCCCTGGCCCTCGTTGGAGATCACGCCTCCCGAGGGTACGACCGTGCGGCCCGCACGCCGTGCCGGAGCCCTCGTGCTGCTGAGGGACGGCCAGGTGGCCGCGGTGGTCGACAAGGGCGCCAAGCACCTGCTGTGGTGGACGGATCCGTCGGCGACAGAGCTCATCTCCCAGCAGCTCGTGCGGGCGATCGCCGAGGACTCGCGCCTGCCCCAGCTGCGCATCGAACGGGTCAACGGTCATCCGATCGACAGCGAACCGGTCGCGGCCATCAGCGAAGCGCTCGTCGCGGCCGGCTGCTATCGCTCCCCGAAGTCGATCCGTCTGCGCGCAGGAGGTCGCTGATGCCCGAGGGGGACACCGTCGCCCGGCAGTGCCGGATCCTGCACGAGGCCCTCGCCGGAGCGACCCTGACCGAGTCGGGTCTGCGCGTACCCCGCCTCGCCACCTCGGACCTCGTCGGGTGGACCGTGATCGAGGTGCGGCCCCGCGGTAAGCACCTCATGATGCGCCTGGCACCGCCGGCCGCGAGGCTCGCCCCGCTCACGCTGCACACCCACCTCATGATGGACGGGATCTGGCGGGTGAACGGCAAGGCCCTCCGCTCGAGCGACACCAGCGCCGCGCCGCGGCCTGCGGAGACGATCCGCATCGTGCTGAGAGCCCGCCACGAGGACGGCCACGAATCCCTCGCGATCGCGTACGACGTGAAGCAGGTGCGGATCGTGCGCACCGCCGACGAGAACGAGCTCGTCGGCCATCTCGGCCCCGACCTGCTGGATCCTGACTGGGGCGAGGAGCAACGCGCCCGAGCCGTGCTGAACCTCTCGGCGGAGCCGGAGCGGGCCATCGGCCTCGCCCTCCTGGACCAGCGCAATCTCGCCGGCATCGGCAACATCTACCGCAGCGAGCTGTGCTTCCTGCGCCGAGTGCACCCGGCCGCTCCGACCGCTGCCGCGGGAGATCTCGGTGAGCTCGTGGACCTCGCCCGTCGCCTGCTGGTGCTGAATCAGGACCGCACGGTGCGCGTGACCACCGGGGGAATGCTCGGGCGCGACGGTGATCTGTGGGTCTACGGCCGGGGCGGCCGACAGTGCCGTCGCTGCCGCACCCGGATCGAGCGCGACGAGATCGCCGACCCCCGCCAGGAGGGCACCGAACCGCGAGTGCTGTGGTTCTGCCCGCACTGCCAGGCCGGCGCCGGCGCCCCGTCCCGGAACGCACCGCCGCGCGGTCCACGGACATCGCGCGATGCACGCAGTCGCTGGGCAGGTCGGTAGACTCATCCGCGCCCGGGGCCGCGCCCACCGTCGGCCCGGGCCCACGCCTCCATAGCTCAATGGATAGAGCAACGGCCTTCTAATCCGTAGGTTGCAGGTTCGAGTCCTGCTGGGGGCACTGCCATCGCTCGCCCCGCCGTCGTCAGGAGCTCCACATGCTGCTGAAGGTCCTCACTCTCGGCGGCATCGCTCTGCTCCTTGTGCTGCGTCTTCTGCGGGGACGATTCGGGGCCACGCTCCTGGGCGTCTCCGTGCGGGCGCTGAACATCGTCTACCTGCTCGCGCTGGTGGTGACGGGCATCGTCGCCGGTCTGCTCGAGCAGTGGGTCCTGCTGGGGGTCGTGGCGGTGCTGCTGGCGATCAGCGGGATCGAGGAGATCCGTCGGCGTCGGTCGCAGCAGACCGCTCCCCCGCGGACGTTCAGCTGACCACACGACGTGCTCAGGACGGGACGCCCGGCGCACGCTCCGTACAGTTCCGCAGTTCCGCGCACTACCTCGCCGCTCACGTGCAGCAGGAGGCCTCGCGCCTCAGAGCTCCCGGCTGTGCTGGGAGGCGGACTCGTTCCAGTCGATGACCCACTCGGGCACCTGCACGTCCTCCGGGACAGGGCCGGCCAGGGCGAGGATCTCGTCGATGTCGACCGAGCCTCCGCTGCGCCGCAGGAAACGGGCGCGGATCACAGCGTCGGCGTAGACCTTCTCCCCTACCCGGAACACCTGCTCCATGTAGATCCAGCGCTCATCATGACCGATCACGCGTGAGGACAGCTCGAACTTCTGCCACAGCGTCAGGGAGCGACGGTAGGTGATGGACTGTCCGGCGATGACCGGGTACCAGCCCTGGTCAGTGACCTTCTTCCAGAAACCCGAGCGCAGCATCAGGTCCATCCGGCCCAGGTCCATGAGCGTGAGATACCGGCCGTTGTTCATGTGCCGCTGCACGTCGAGATCGGCCGGGTTCACCCGGAACGAGACCGTCGAGGTGTCCCACATGCTCAGGCGGCTGCGGAAGCGCACTCGGATCATGAACACCAGCAGGCGGAAGTACAGATTCACGTCGGACTCCTCGGACGGCTCACGGCGCGGTCGGCGGCGACCTCGCGATGACTACATGGTAACCACGAGGTGCGCACCTCGTCTGCGCCGACGGCTTCGGTACGAGGTGCCCGCTCGCGCTACTGTTGTCGGGTGACTTCCAGCTCCTCCCGCTCCATCAACGACCGCATCATCTGGGTCGACTGCGAGATGACCGGCCTCGACAAGCAGCGCGATGCGCTGGTCGAGATCGCCGTCCTCGTGACCGACGCCGATCTGAACATCCTCGGTGACGGCATCGACGTCGTCATCAAGCCGCCGGCCGAATCACTCACCGGCATGGACCCCTTCGTGGTGAACATGCACACCGTCTCCGGCCTGCTCGACGAGCTCGACGGCGGGATGACGCTCGAAGAGGCGCAGGCCCAGTGCCTCGCCTACGTGCAGCAGTTCTGCCCCGAGCCCGGCAAGGCGCCGCTGGCCGGCAACAGCGTGGGCACCGACCGCGTGTTCCTGGACCGCGACGTGCCGGAGTTCGCCCAGTGGCTGTCCTACCGCACCATCGACGTCTCCAGCCTCAAGGAGCTCGCCAAGCGCTGGTTCCCCCGCGTCTACTACAACATCCCCGCCAAGCACGGCGGCCACCGCGCCCTCGCGGACATCCGCGAGTCCATCCAGGAGCTCAAGTACTACCGCGAGGTCCTGCTGGTGGACGAGCCCGGACCCACGACGGCGCAGGCCCAGGTCGCCTCCCGGGCGTTCGAGCTCACCGATGCCGCGCCGCAGCCCGTCGACGCTCCACCCGCCCCGCACGTGCCGTGGATCGATCGTGCCTCGCACCGCTCCTGGCTCGAGGGCGAGGGCGATGAGCTGCTCGTGTTCGGGTCGGAGTCCGTGCGGGAGGACGGCGGCTTCGCCTGGCTGGACGAGCACGGTCAGGCAGATCTGTCACGCCCCTCGGAGCTGTGGCTGACCTGCCGCATGACCCACTGCTTCGCCCTCGGCCACCTGCTAGGACGCCCCGATTTCGGCCGCTTCGCCGATCACGGCATCGCCTCCCTGCGCGGGGTCTTCCAGGACGCCGAGCACGGCGGCTGGTTCTCGGCCGTCGCCGACGGCGAACCGGTCGACGACTCCAAGCAGGCCTACGCCCACGCCTTCGTGGTGCTCGCGGCGTCCTCCGCACTGGCCGCCGGACGACCGGGCGCCGAGGAGCTGCTCGAGGACGCCCTCGCGGTGCTCGATGCGAAGTTCTTCGACGAGGCCGCCGGCATGAGCGTGGACACCTTCGACCGGAGCTTCTCGCACTGCGAGGAGTACCGCGGGATCAACGCGAACATGCACACGGTCGAAGCCCTGCTCGCCGCGGCCGATGTCACCGGTCAGCGACGCTGGCTGGATCGCGCGGTGGGCATCATGACCCGCGCGATCGACGAGTTCGCCCGCGCCAACGACTGGGCGCTGCCCGAGCACTTCGACACGGACTGGAACCCGCTGCTGGAGTACAACCGCGACGAGCCCAATCACCCGTTCCGTCCCTACGGGGCCACGATCGGGCACTGGATCGAATGGGCCCGCCTGGTCCTGCACGCCCGGGCCGCATTGATCGCGGCCGACGGCGACGCCCCGGAGTGGATGCTCGAGGCCGCCACCGCGCTGATGGAGAAGTCCGCGGCGAGCTTCGGGATCGACGGGGCACCCGGCTTCGTGTACACCGTGGACTGGGACGGCACGCCCGTGGCCCGCGAGCGCATGCACTGGGTCGCGGCCGAGGCCGTCGGCGCCGCTGCGGCGATGCACCAGGTGACCGGCGATCGCGTGTGGGCCGAGCGTTATGAGCAGTGGTGGGAGTACATCTCCACCTACCTGCTGGATCCCGAGAACGGCTCCTGGTTCCACGAGCTCGACGGCGACAATCAGGTCCAGGGCGTGACCTGGCCGGGCAAGCCAGACGTCTACCACGCCTTCCAGGCCACGCTGATCCCGCGCCTGCCGGTGACGCCCACCCTGGCTGCTGCGCTGCGCGACGACCTGCTGGACCACGACCTGCACAGCTGAGCGCCCGCGCCGACGGCGCATCGTCCCGGAGCCCCGGCCCGACCTCCTTACGGAGACGGGGCCGGGGCTCCGTCGTGCGGGTAGCCGTGAGCGATCGCGGCGGGCCGAGCGCGATCCCGGTCTCGAGCGGCCTATGCTCCTCGGGTGCCCCGCTCCCCGTCCGCGTTCCTCGACCTGAGGCCGTTCCGCACCAGCCGCGCGTTCACGAAGCTGTGGATCGGCTCCACCCTCGCGGGACTCGGCGGTCAGCTCACGATCGTCACGGTGATGCTGCACGTGTTCACGCTGACCGGCAGCACCTTCGCGGTCTCGATGGTGGCGGTGGCGGGCCTGGTCCCGATGATCATCGCCGGGCTCTACGGCGGGATGCTCGCCGATGCCTTCGACCGCCGTCGCGTCGCGCTCGCCGCCGCGATGATCACCTTCGTCTCCACCGCGCTGCTGGCCTCCCTGACCTGGGCCGGGCTGGAGACGATCGGCTGGCTGTACCTGCTCAGCGTGCTCAACGCGGCCGCGAACTCGGTGGGCATGGCCACTCGCACCGCGATCGTGCCGCGGCTGCTGCCCACGGAGCTGCTGGCGGCAGCCTCCGCGCTCAACGGCATCACCATCGGCGTGATGGTCATGGTGGGCCCGGCGCTCGCCGGCGTCCTCGTGGCACTGACCGGCTACGGACTCACCTACAGCATCGACGTCGTGCTCATGCTGGCGATGTTCCTGGGCCTGTGGAGCCTGCCGCCCCTGCGTCCCGAGGGCGAGATCGTGCGCCCTGGGCTCGCCTCCCTCGTGGACGGCTGGCGGTACCTGCGCCGTTCGGCGAACATCCGCACCCAGTACCTCATGGACCTCATCGCGATGACCTTGGGACAGCCGCTGACGCTGTTCCCGGCGCTGGGCACGGTGCTGCTGGGCGGTGGGGCGATCACCACCGGTGCACTGACGGCCGCGGTCGCCGCCGGGACCTTCCTCTCGAGCCTGTTCTCCGGGCGGGCTGCGCGGTACCGCTGGCACGGACGCGGGATCGCCCGCGCGATCCAGGTGTACGGCGCGGCGATCGCGCTCTTCGGCGCGGTGCTGCTGGTAGCAGTGTGCTTCCCAGGGGCCGACGAGGAGAACCCTCACCTGGTGCTGATCGCGGCGGCCTGCGTGGCGCTCGCCGTCTCCGGCGGGGCGGACAACATCTCCTCGATCTATCGCAACACGATGATGCAGGCCGCAGTGCCCGATGCGATGCGCGGCCGGCTCCAGGGCGTCTTCATCGTGGTGGTCGCAGGCGGTCCACGGCTCGGCGCGCTCTACGCGGGCACCCTCGCCTCCATCACCGCGCTGTGGTTCCCGCCGCTGCTGGGCGGGATCGTGGTGATCGTGCTGATCACGCTGCTGCTGCGCCGCGTTCCGCGATTCCGCGAGTACGACGCGATGGCGCCGGTGGCCTGACGCGGTCGCACGCCCTGTCCCCGCCCCCGTCCCTGCGCACAGGAGCCGGTCGGGCTTCAGCCGTCGAGCTCGCCCAGCGCCTGCTCCATGCGGTGGATCTTCCCGTCGAGCTCTCCCTCGTGGCCAGGGCGGATGTCGGCCTTCAGCACGAGGGAGACCCGGGATCCGTAGCGCCCGGCTTCCTCCGTCGCGCGGCGGACCACGTCCATCACGTCGTCCCACTCCCCCTCGATCTCGGTGAACATCGAGCTGGTGCGGGTGGGCAGGCCCGAGTCCCGTACGACGCGCACCGCAGCGGCGACCGCGTCGTGCACGCTCGCGCCGTCGGCCCCCTCCCCGAGATGGCGGGCAAGAGCCGGGTCGGAGGGCTCACCGGTGGGCTGGACGGAGAAGGCGACGATCATTCCCCCAGTCTCCCCCTGCGCCATGGACCGTGCAACGCGCGGAGGACGCGGACGCCGTCGCGGCCCGGGGCCTGAGGCACCGGGCACGAGGCGCCGGGCACGGAACGCCAGGCACCAGGCACCAGGCACCAGGCACCAGGCACCGGGCACCGGGCACCGGGCACCGGAAACGGGATACGAGCTGCGGGATGCGAGCCGACGGCGCGTCCGCCGCTCACGGCTCACGTGCCGTCCTCCAGTAGGATCGGGCACGGCGTCCCTGGTCTGGGCCGCGCTCCGCATCGAGAAGAACGAGGACCATGACTGCACTCCGGATCGGCATCGTCGGCTACGGGAACCTGGGACGAGGTGTCGAGATCGCCGTCTCCCTCCAGGAGGACATGGAGCTGGTGGGCGTGTTCACGCGCCGTGACCCGGCCACGGTGAGCACCGTGCACGAGCAGACTCCTGTGCGGTCGATCGACGCGCTCGAATCGATGCAGGACGAGGTCGATGTGCTCCTGCTCTGCGGCGGCTCGAAGACCGACCTCCCCGAACAGACCCCGCTGCTCGCCGAGCGCTTCACCGTCGTGGACAGCTTCGACACGCACGCCCGTATCCCCGAGCACTTCGCACGGGTCGACGCCGCCGCCCGCGTGGCGGGCACCACGGCGCTCATCTCCACCGGATGGGACCCCGGCCTGTTCTCCATCAACCGCGTGTACGGGGAGGCCATCCTCGCGACGGGCTGCACCTACACCTTCTGGGGCCGCGGCCTGTCGCAGGGGCACTCCGACGCGCTGCGCCGCCTCGACGGGGTCGCCGCCGCCGTCCAGTACACGATCCCCTCCCAGGACGCGATCGCCCGAGTCCGCGCAGGCGAGCAGCCCGCCCTGAGCACCCGTGAGAAGCACACCCGTGAATGCTTCGTGGTGCTCGAGGACGGGGCCGACGCCGACGCCGTGCGCGAGGAGATCGTGACAATGCCGCACTACTTCGAGCCCTACGACACGACGGTGACCTTCCTCAGCGCCGAGGAGCTCGCCCGCGACCACCAGGGCATGCCCCACGGCGGTTTCGTGATCCGCGCCGGCGAATCCTCCCCCGGCACCAACCAGACGATCGAGTACCGCCTGCAGGAGGACTCGAACCCCGAGTTCACCGCGAGCGTGCTCGTCGCCTACGCCCGCGCCGCGGGCCGACTGGCCGCCGCCGGGGAGCACGGGGCGAGGACTCCCTTCGACGTGGCACCGGGCCTGCTCTCCCCGAAGTCCCCCGAGCAGCTGCGCGCCGAGCTGCTCTGAGCCGGGGACGCGCACCGGTTCGCTGCCGGCCCGGCACCCGATCCTCGGGCGGCCGGGGCCCGGGCAGCCGATGCAATGCGTCTCACACTCCCGGAGGGCTGTTCGAGGAGGAGAACGCTGCTGAGAGACGGTATGCTTATCTCTCGTTGCGGGTTTCGATCCGCACATGGTGGTCGTAGCTCAGTTGGTAGAGCTCCTGGTTGTGGTCCAGGCGGTCGCGGGTTCAAATCCCGTCGATCACCCCAGTTCGACCTGAGTCGCGTCATCGTTCACGAACGGTGACGCGACTCAGGTTTTTTCGTGGTTCGCGGCCCGTGGGGCCGGGGCCGCCAGCTCCGGGTGCGGACCGGTTGCATGCGCTCGTGATGGCCCGCTCGGATGACGACGACCAACGAGCTCGGCCCACAGCTGACCGGCGAGCTCTCGGCCCCGCCGACAGTGCCAGACCTGGATGTCACTGATCAGGCACGAGTGACGGTGGTCGTGACCGGGGTCGGATTCTGGAAGATGTCGAGCACGGGGCAATGCGCATCGACGGCCTCTCGCAGCTCGTCGTAGCGCTCGTTCGACTCCGGTCCCGAGAGCTCGATGTCGAGCCGCACCGCGGAGAACCCGGCGCGCACGGACTCGTCGGCGCCGAACAGTCGCGCCGCGTCCAGATCCGCCTCGGCCCTGATGACGATGTCATCGAAGGGGATGGCGAGCTGCTGCGCGTAGAGCCGGTAGACGACGACCTGGCAGCCAGCCAACGCGCTGAGAGCGTACTCGACCGGGCTGGTCCCGGTGTCGTCGCCGGCCAGCGCCGCAGGCTCGTCGACGATGAAGGAGTGCTTGCCGGCGCGCACGGTCGTAGCCACTGATCCGGCGCCGGTGCCTTCGACCGCATAGTTCAGGTGGGCGTTCGAACGATCGGCCTCGATGCGCCCGGCCCACGCGCTTCCCGCATTCGTGAGGCGAGCGGCGCGATCATCGGCGGTGATCTCGGGGACGGCGGACTGGATGCGTGCTGTGCTAGTCATGACGGCGACGATAGAAGCGCCCGCCGTGGGCACCAAGACTCAGCGACATCTTCCGTCATCGAGCGTCACGTCGTGGCATAGGTACGGCGGCGCCAGACGTCGTTGCGTCGGTGCAGAGGCGCCAGGCGTCGTTGCGTCGGTGCAGAGACGGCGGCTCGGTGCAGCCGCCACGTCGCAGACGCTCACACCCGCGAGCCGATGCCGACGTGCATGCCCGGGCGGGCGCCGCTGCTACTCCCCGCCGATGGCGTAGGTGACGACGACCGGCTTGTGGTCCGACGGCGCCAGGTCACCGCGGAAGTACTCTCCGACGTGGCTGGTCATCGCGCGGATCGGTCCGCGATGGAACTGCCAGTCCAGCACCTGCGGCGTACCGTCGGCGGTCGGACGCGCCGGGTGGGTCGGAACCAGTGGGGAGCCGCTGGCCGTGAAGCTGTCGACGAACCCTCCTGCCCGCAGGATGCGGATCGCGTTCACGGTGTCGTTCAGGTCGCCCATGAACAGGACCGGCTCGCGCTCCTCGCGCTCTCCGTCGTCGTCGGCGTCGGCGTCGGGTGCCGGGGCGAGGCGCTCGAGCGCTTCGACGGTACGGCGCGCTTCCGCCACTCGCGGGGACACGCCCTCCTCCCGCTCACGCGGATTCCCCTGCCAGGTGAAGTGCGCGGTCGACACCAGCACCGTCGATCCCGTCGGCCGATGTCTCAGCCGCACCCAGAACAGGCGCCGCTCCGGGCTGAGCTGCCCCAGATGCTCCGCGCCGTGCTCGACCAGGTCGAACAGCGCACGCCGCCAATAGATGGTCCCCTCGCAGGCCCATCCCGGCAGTTCATCCTCCACTCGGTCATGGGTGGGCAGGGCGGCGTCGATGACCTCACGACTCGCGGGTCGCAGCTCCTGGATGCACAGCACATCGGGCCCGGTCAGCTCCAGAACGGCGCGCAGGGCGTCAGCCCGCTCCGGCCACCGCGCGCTCTCCCAGACGTTGTAGGTCATGGCGACGAAGCGATGCGGCGTGCTCATGCATGCCACCGTACGTCGGCGACCGGTCCCTGCCCAGGGCCCGCGTTGACTCACGAGAAATGCCCGCGAAACGGTTTCGTTGCCTCATGAGAGGGATGCCCGCGTAGGTCGGCGTGTCCTGGGCCGTGGCAGCGTCCGGCGGGCCGAGCGTGAGGCATGGGACTGACAATGGCGCAGAGGCAGGCGGTCACCCGGCAGGTCGCGATCCGGTATCGGGCGGCGTCCAAGACCGCGAAAACGGTGATCTTGGACGAGTTGTGCGCGACGACGGGCTGGCATCGTGATCACGCCCGTAAGGCGCTGCGGCGGGCGTTGGGGCCGCGCCCTGCAGGGCGCACGAGACGGAGGCTGGCGACGCCCCGGCCGCCGAAGTACGGCCCTGACGTGATGGCAGCGCTGCGGAAGGTGTGGGCGGTGATGGGCGCTCCGGCGGGCAAGCGGATGGCGCCGTTCATGGGCGAGATCGTGGAGCGGCTGCGGGCGTGCGGCGAGCTCGACCTCAGCGACGAGACCGCTGCGCTGCTGTGTTCGATGTCGGCAGCCACGATGGATCGCCGGCTCGCCCCGGACCGGAAGAAGCTCCAGATCAGGGGCCGTTCGGGTACGAAGCCCGGCACGTTGCTGAAGTCGCAGATCCCGATCCGGACCTGGGCGGAGTGGAACGAGGCCGAGCCCGGGTTCGTCGAGATCGACTGCGTCGGCCACGAGGGCGGAGACCCCTCTGGGGACTTCTGCCAGACCCTGACGGTCACCGATATCCACACCGGCTGGACAGAGACCGCGGCAGTGCGGAACAAGGCCCAGAAGTGGGTGTTCGCGGCGCTGGTCGAGCTTTCCGCGAGGTTCCCGTTTACGGTCAAGGGGATCGACTCGGACAACGGGTCGGAGTTCATCAACAGCCATCTGCTGCGCTACTGCCAGGGGCAGAAGATCACCTTCACTCGGTCGCGGTCGGGCAACAAGAACGACGGCGCGCACGTGGAGGAGAAGAACTGGTCGGTGGTCCGCAAGACCGTCGGCTACTACCGCTACGACACCGCTGCCGAGCTCGAGCTGCTCGGGCAGATCTACGAGGTGCTGCGGTGGCAGACGAACTTCTTCTCGCCCAGCCAGAAGCTGATCTCCAAGACCAGATACGGCGCGAAAGTCACCAAGCGCTACGACCCCGCGCAGACGCCCTACCAGCGGGTTCTGTCCAGCGAGAAGGTCTCGAAGAAGTCCAAGACCACGCTGACGCGTCAGTACCGCACGCTGAACCCGGCCCAGCTGCGCCGCGATCTGCTCGACCTCCAAGACCAGCTCCTAGACCTCGTCCGCGCCAAGCACCAACCGACCCGCCTGCCGGTCACCCCGCCGACCGCTTCGCGGGCAAAAACGAGTGAGGCAACGAAGAAGACCAAGCGGGCATCTTGACATGAGGCAACAGGGGGCCCGCGCCAGCCCCGTGCCGCCCAGCCGAGCCGGGCCGAGCCAAGCCGAGAAGCATGTCGTCGGACGCCAGCAGAGCGTGCGCGACCGACCATGGTCAAACCCCGCACGCGAGGCTAGTGTGAGGGGGCCCACGGTCAGTTCGGGAGGACGCCATGGCACAGCAGCCGGACCGCGCAGACATCGTCGTCATCGGAGCGGGGGTGGTAGGCAATTCCGCCGTCAGCCACCTGGCCGAGCTCGGATGGCGCAGCATCGTGCAGATCGACAAAGGTCCCCTGCCGGATCCCGGGGGCTCGACCGGTCACGCCTCGAACTTCGTGTTCCCGGTCGATCATTCGAAGGAGATCACCGACCTCACGGTGGACTCGCTGCGCCAGTACTCCGCACTCGACGCGCTCCTCACCTGCGGCGGCATCGAGGTCGCACGCAGCCCTGAACGGATGCAGGAGCTCACGCGACGCATGAGCTCCGCCCGCGCCTGGGGCGTCGAGGCCCATCTGATCTCCCCCGCCGAGATCCAGGAGCTCGTCCCGTACTGCGACGCGAGTCTGCTGATCGGAGGCTTCCATACGCCCACGGGGGCGATCGTCGATCCGATCCGGGCGGGAGAGCTGATGCGCGAGCGCGCGGAACGGCTCGGTGCGCTCACCACGTGCCCGGAGACCGAGGTGCTCGACATCGAGGTCGAAGGTGGCCGTGTCTCCCGCGTGGTCACCGATCACGGGACGATCGAGGCAGAGATCGTGGTGGTCGCCTGCGGCGTGTGGAGCCCCCGGGTGGCCGCCCTCGTAGACGCTGCGATCCCGCTGACGCCCGCGGTGCACCAGATGATCGACGTGGGCCCGATCCCGCAGCTCGAGCAGTCCGGCGAGTGGATCAGCTTCCCGCTGCTGCGCGACATGGACTGCCTGATGTACGAGCGCCAGCGGGGGTCCGACCTCGAGATCGGCTCCTATGCGCACCGTCCCCTGCTGCACCGCCCGGAGGAGATCCCGCCGGTCGGAGACCACCCCGGACAGGCCACCCCGACCAGCTTCCCCTTCACGGAGGACGACTTCACGCTCCAGATGCAGCAGGCGGAGCAGATGTTCCCCGAGCTCCTGACCAATCCGACCCCGCCCCGCAGGACCGCGCTGAACGGACTGCTCTCCATGACTCCGGATGGCGGAGCTCTGGTGGGCGAGACGCCGGAGGCCGCCGGGCTGTGGTCCGCAGCTGCGGTGTGGATCAAGGAAGCTGCGGGAGTGGGCCGGATGCTGGCCGAGCTGATCACGGACGGGACCAGCGAGATCGATCCCCACGGCTCGGACATCGCGCGCTTCCATCCTGCCCAGCGCAGCGCCTCCCGTGTGCGGGCGCGTGCGGCCGAGGGATTCCCGAAGGTCTACGGGATCAGCCATCCGCGCGAGCAATGGCTCTCCGACCGCCCGCTGCGCACCAGTCCGTTCCATCCCCGCACCGAAGCCCTCGGGGCGCAGTACTTCGAGGCCGCCGGCTGGGAGCGCCCGCAATGGTACGAGTCCAATACCGGACTGCTCGAGGAGTACGGCGACCGCATCCCCGAACGCTCGGCCGAATGGGATCGCCGCTGGTGGTCGCCGATCATCGAGGCCGAGCACCTGGCCATGCGCGAGCGCGTCGCCCTGGTCGATCTCGGCGCATTCGCGATCTTCGACGTGCGTGGGCCAGGAGCCCTGCGCTACCTCGAGCAGCTGGCCGTGGCCCGTATCGACGTGGGCGTCGGCCGCGTGGTCTACACCCCGCTGCTGACCCCCGCCGGAACGTTCCGCTCGGATCTGACCATCGTGCGGCGCGGTCCCGACGACTTCCGGGTGATCACCGGCGGAGCCGAGGGCGCACGGGACCTGTTCTGGCTCCGCGCCCACCTGCCTGCCGACGGGTCGGTGCAGCTGGTCGACTCCACCTCCGCCGTCTCGACCCTCGGGGTCTGGGGGCCGAGAGCCCGCGACCTGGTCTCGCGCATCACGGAGCACGACCTCTCGGACGCAGCCTTCGGCTTCGGGTCCGCCCAGGACGTGCTGCTGGGCTCGGTCCCCGCCTCGCTGCTGCGGATCTCCTACGTGGGCGAGCTCGGCTGGGAGATCCATATGCCTGCCGAGTGCGGGCCGCGGGTCTGGGACGTGCTGTGGGGAAGCGGCCAGGATCTCGGCCCGGTCACCGCCGGGATCGGCGTCTACGGCACGACGGGCCGGCTCGAGAAGGGCTATCGGCTGATGGGCGCCGAGCTCACCGCCGAGTACGACCCCGTCGAGGCGGACCTCGCCCTGCCGAAGGTCAAGAAGCACGGCTTCGTGGGCAAGCAGGCCTACCTCGCCGCGCGCAGGGCGGAGCCCGCCGCTCTGCTGTGCACGCTCGCGCTCGATCCGCCCGCCGAGGGCCGCGCCGCACGCTTCCCGACCGGCGGCGAGCCGGTCCTCTCCCCCGAGGGCGCAGCGCTCATCGATGCCAAGGGGCGGCGCTCCGTCGTCACCTCCGCCGGCCCGGCGCCCTCGGTGGGGCGCTATCTGCTCATGGCGTACCTGCCCCGCGACCTGGCAGTACTGGGCACCGACGTGCTGGTGGAGTACCTCGGACAGCGACTCCCCGCGACCGTGCTGGCCACCGGGCGCACTCCGGCCTTCGATCCGCAGGACACCCGCATGAAGAGCTGACGGGCCGACGGGTCAACAGGTCAACGGGTCAACAGGTCAACAGGTCAACGAGCCGACGAGCCGACGAGCCGACGAGCCGACGGTGCGACGACTCGACCGCTCGACGTGGTGACAGGCTGTACAGCGCAGTGGGTCAACCGGTGGGGAAAGAGGGTCAGCCGGTGATGTCCGCGCGGTGCCCGAACCGACGCGAGATCTCCTCGCCGGCTCGGATCAACGCGCCGGCGGCCGTCGGCAGGTCCTCTCGGCCCAGCCGATAGGCAGGGCCGGCCACGGACAGCGCCGCGACCACTGTTCCCTCCGGGCCGCGAACCGGTGCCGCGACCGCGTTCAGCCCCTCCTCGAACTCCTCGATCGCGCTCGCCCATCCGCGCTCGCGCGCGTCGTCGAGCTCTCGCCGCAGGACCGCGGCAGCCGTCACCGTCGCGTCCGTGAACGTCTCGCGCGGCGCTGCCAGCAGGCTCTCCCGCTCCTCCGGGGGCAGATGCGCCATGAGCATCTTCCCGCTCGAGGTCGCGTGCAGAACGGTGCGGTCCCCCACCCAGTTGTGCAGAGCGACCGTCCGGGTCCCCTGCGCCTGGTAGAGGTTCACCGCCGCCCCGGAGCGGTAGACGGCCAGGTTGACGGTCTCGCCGAGCTGCTCGGCGAGCCGGTCGCACACCGGGCCGGCCTGCGCGGTCAGATCGAGGCGGGATCGGGTGGCTGCGGCCAGCCGCAGCACGCCCACGCCGAGCCGCACCGGGCCGCCGTCGCTCTGCCGTTCGAGGAGTTCATGGCGCTCCAGGGCGGCGACCAGACGTGACGCCGTGGATTGATGGACCCCCAGCTCCGCCGCGATCCGCCCCACGCCGGATTCTCCATCACGGGCGAGGATCTCGAGCACCTGCGCCGCACGGTCGACGGACTGCACCGCCCCCACTCCTGCCATCTCCAGCTCCTCTCGGCCACCACATCATCTCACCTTATGCGCACTACGCATAGTATTGCGTATAACGCATGTTCATGCCACAGTGGATCACGGACACGATTCCTGGAGGCCACGATGACCGTGAACCCGAATCCCCACATGCTGCTGTACCCCCGCATCCGCAAGTCCCCGTTCTTCTACGCCTCACGGCGTCACGGGGTGCAGATGTACAGCGTCTACAACCACACGTACCACCCCCGTCACTACGGCGACCCCATCGCGGAGTACTGGGCGCTCCTGGAGGGCGTCACCCTGTGGGACGTCGGCGTCGAGCGCCAGATCGAGATCTCCGGCCCCGACGCCTTCGACTTCACGAATCTGCTGGTCACTCGCGACCTCTCGACGTGCAAGGTCGGCCAGTGCAAATACGTCTTCCTCACCGACCAGCACGGCGGGATCCTCAACGACCCGGTCCTGCTGCGCCTCGAGGAGAACCGCTTCTGGCTCTCCCTCGCCGACAGCGACATCCTGCTGTGGGCCCGCGGGGTCGCGAGTCATGCCGGGATGGACGTGCGGATCGAGGAGGCCGACGTCGGCCCCGTCCAGGTGCAGGGCCCGAAGTCCTACGCTCTGATGCGGGACCTGCTGGGCGATTCGGTGGCGGACATCCGCTACTACTACCTGCACGACTACACGATCGACGGCATCGACATCACCGTCTCCCGCACCGGGTACACCGGCGAGATCGGCTACGAGATCTACGTCCACCACGCCTCCCGCGACGCCGAACGCCTGTGGGACCTCGTCTGGGAAGCCGGAGCACCTCACGGGCTCCAGGTGATCGGCCCCTGCCACATCCGTCGCATCGAGGGCGGCATGCTCGCCCACGGCGCGGACATCACGGTCGACACCAACCCCTTCGAGGTCGGCATGGGCTACGACTGGATGGTGGATCTCGACCAGGAGGCCGACTTCGTGGGCAAGCAGGCCCTGCGACGGATCAAGGCCGAGGGGCCGCGCCGGAAGCTCGTCGGCCTCGAGATCGGCGGTGCCCCGCTGGGCAGCTACAACGACGGCTCGATGATCGACGCGTTCCCCGTCCACCATGACGGCGACGTCGTCGGCAAGGTCACCTCGGCCTGCTGGTCCCCGCGGCTCGAGCAGAACATCGGGCTCGCGCTGGTCCCTGCGGAGCTCGCCGAGCTCGGCACGACCTTCACCGTCGACATCGGCGAGCGCCCGGGCGCCCTGCTCCCCTCGGGCCAGGAGCTCGTGAAGGCCGTCGTCGTACCGAAGCCCTTCATCGATCCGACGAAGGAGCAGCCCAAGAGCGATCCCAGGGCATTCGGAGACGCAAGCGACGGGGCCGCCGCCTCGACGCCGAGCCACTGAGATGCCTGCCGAGCGTGCGCCGTCGGCCGGAGGTGAGAACGCACCTCGACCGTGGTCCCGCGACCCGCAGTTCGAGGTGCTCCCACTGCCGGGCATCTCGGATCTGGCCGGCGCTCACCTTCCCGCCGGGGCCCGGGTGACGGTGACCGCCTCGCCGGCCCAGGGCCTGTCCGCGACGGTCACGACCGCCGGCGAGCTCGCAGGCCGCGGCTTCACGGTGATCCCTCATCTGGCGGCGCGCATGGTGCCCGACGAGCGCACCGCCGACCGAATCGTGGAGCGCCTCGGATCGGCCGGGGTGCGGGAGGTCTTCGTGATCGGCGGGGACGCGCCACAGCCGGCCGGATCCTTCTCCGACGCGCTGGACCTGCTGCGCGTTCTCCCTGCAGATCCTGCCCTCACGATCGGGATCGGCGCACACCCCGAGGGCCACCCCTTCCTGGACGACGAGAGCGCCGACCGGCTGCTGCGCACGAAGGCCGAGCATGCGTCGTACATGGTCACCCAGATGTGCTTCGATGCCACAGCTCTGCTCGACTGGGTGCGCAGGATCCGTGCCCAGGGCATCGTCCTCCCCGTGCGTCCCGGGATCGCCGCCCCGGTCGGTGCCGTCCGGCTGGCGCGCCTCGGGGCGCGCATCGGCGTGGGGAGGTCGCTGCGGCTGCTCACCTCCTCGAGCACGGGAGTGCGGCGGATGATGGGCCCGCGCACCTGGCAGCCGGATGAGCTGCTCGACCAGCTCGCCCCTGCCTACGGCGATCCGGAGCTCGGTCTGGCCGGGCCCCACGTCTACACCTTCAACGCGCTGGCGACGGTCCAGGACTGGTGGCCGACGGAGGCGCCGCACCGTCCCAGCGCCGGCTGATCATCCGGTAGGGACGATGCATCATCACCGCGCCTCCACCATGCCCCCAGTTCGTTCTGGCATGGTCGAGGGGTTCAGATCGTCCCCAGAAGGGCATTTCTCCCATGGAGCATGAGGCACCGGCCGACGGCGACACCCGTTCACGAGTGCGCGCGCTGGTCGCAGCGCAGCAGGATCAGCTCACGCGGCAGGGCGTGGACCAGGAGATGCTGGCGCGTCAGATGCGGCAGGTCTACGAGGAGTTCACACAGCTGAGGATGCACTATCAGTTCGGCATCGACGAAGTGCAGACCAAGGTGAACATCCTGCGCCAGGAGTTCGAGCAGATCCACGACTACAGCCCGATCGAGCACGTGCGCTCGAGGCTGAAGTCCACCGAGTCGCTCATCGAGAAGGCCGTGCGCACCGGAGGCGAGATGACGATCCCGGCGATCAGAGCTCGGATCCACGACATCGCCGGGGTGCGGATCACCTGCAGCTTCGTCTCGGACGTGTACTGGATCGCGGACATGCTCAGCCGCCAGCCCGATCTCGAGGTCCTCACCGTCAAGGACTACATCGCCGCACCGAAGCCCAACGGGTATCGCTCCCTGCACGTGATCGTCCAGGTGCCGGTGTTCCTCTCCCAGCACACCGAGTACGTGCCGGTCGAGTTGCAGCTGCGCACCATCGCCATGGACTTCTGGGCCAGCACCGAGCACAAGCTCAGCTACAAGTACGAGAAGAACCTTCCGGCCTCGCTGCGTGCGGAGCTGGACGATGCCGCGCGGGTGGCCGCAGACCTCGACGAGCGCATGGAGAGGATGCGCGCGGAGATCCGCCCGATGCCCGAGCACTCGGCGCCGGAACCGACCGCGAGCCCCGCCTCGCCGCCGACGACGGCCCCGTCACCGGACTCCGCCGCAGAGGCGCGAGGAGCCTGACGCCCCTGGAGAACCGGAGGAGCGACGCCGCCCCGTCGGCGAATCGACATGTTCCCCACCCGCTGCGCCGGCGCCGCCGCATAATGGCACCATGAGCAACTCGACGAAGCGTGTGCTGATCACCGGAGCGACCGGAGGCGTCGGATCCCGACTGGCCCGTTCCCTGGCGGAGGAGTACGACCTCGTTCTGCACGGCAGGAACGCGAAGAACGCGCCCGCGGGCCAGGAGCTGAAGATCGCGGATCTCGCCTCCTACGACGAGGTCCTGGCCCTGATGGACGGTGTGGACACGGTGGTCCACATGGCCGGCGCCTCCTCGCCCGAATCGACCTGGGAGCAGGTGCTGGAGGCCAACATCATCGGCCAGCGCAACGTGCTCGAAGCCGCTCGGGTGAGCGGGGTGCGCCGCGTCGTGCTCGCCTCCTCGAACCATGCGATGGGCATGTACGACCGCTACGAGCAGTGGCCCGTCTACCCCGATCAGCTCCAGCGGGCCGACTCCCTCTACGGGGTCTCGAAGATCCTCGGCGAGACGCTCGGTCGCTTCTACTTCGACGAGTACGGGCTGGACGTGATCGCCCTTCGCATCGGCTGGGTCAGCGACGATCCGCTCGAGGCCGACGAGGACATCCTGCGGGCGATGTGGCTGAGCCCTGGCGACTGCACCCAGGTGGTCCGCTGCGCGATCGAGGCCGATGTGCGATTCGGCCTGTACTACGCCATCTCCGACAATCCCAACCGTCGCTGGTCCACCACCAACACCACGCTCGAGCTCGGGTACCGCCCGCGCGATTCGTGGACGGACCTCACCGGCGCCGCGGAGACCGTCGTCGAGGGAGGGGCGGACGTGCCCGATGACTGGCCGCGCGGTTCATGACCCGACCGTCCTCCAGCACTCTCGCGAGCCCGCCGACCAGAGCTCGCCGCGGCGCGATCGTTCTGCGGATGCTGCTCGCTCTCCTGATCGTCGCCGCCCTGGTCTGGAGCGGGATCGATGCCGTCCGGGGCGGAGAGCTCTCGCAGTTCGTCTCCTACTTCACCAACCAGTCGAACCTCGCCTTCGCGATCGTGGTGGTGCTCGGCGTCGCCTGGAGCGGACACCGGGCTGCCAGGTGGGACGACCTCCGCGGTGCAGTCACCTTCTACCTGGCGATGACCGGGATCATCTATGCGCTGCTGGTGGCCCCGCTCGATGAGCTGCTGCGGTGGGACATCGGCTGGACCGGGATCGTGCTGCATCGCATCGCACCGGTGGCCGCCGTCGCGGACTGGGTGCTCTCCCCTCGCTCCGACCGTTCCTCGCCCCGCCGGATCCTGTGGTGGCAGGTCTACCCGATCGCGTATCTGCTCGTCACTTGGCTCAGGGGCGCGATCACCGGCTGGTACCCCTACGAGTTCCTCGACCCGACGGCGTCGTCCTGGCCGCAGGTGCTGGCCACCACCGTCCTCGTTCTGGTGGCCTTCCTCGCCGTCGCGACGCTCCTGCATCTGGTGGGCGGCCTCCGACGGACGACGAACGCCGACGACGTCTCGCTCTCAGCGGCCGGCTCACCCTGAGCTCGTCCCGGGCTCGTCCTCAGGTCACCCCGGGGCCACCGCTCACGCGATTCCTGCGGCGAGCAGTGCATCCAGCTCCGAGATCGCGGCACGGTCCCCGATGATCTCCACCTTCTGGTCCTCGCCGTCCAGGCCGCCCAGCGCGGCCGCTCTCCCCCAGGCCCAGAGGTCCACAGCGGCGGGAGGTCCCGAGACGACCGCCCGTGGCAGCTCTCCGACCTCGTCGAGGTCCGTCAGCGGGCGAGCGACGGTGGCACCGAGCTGCTGACCGTCGCGCGGCCGGGTGCCGGACCAGCGGGAGATGAGCAGCTGCCCGCGCTCTGCGCCGTCGAGACGGATCTCGGCGAGCGCGATAGGTCGCACCGTCGCCCATTCGGGGATCCACTCGAACGCGGCCGGCCACATCACCTGCAGCACGTGATCGACGCCTGCGTGGGCGACCTCGCTGTCGATCGGGGTGAGAGTGAGCCCGGCGGTCAGCTCGGCGTCGACGCGGTGGATCGTCGCCTCATGGAGCTGCATGCGCCGGATGACGCCGACGGTCTGCTCCGGCGAGAACCAGAACCACGCGGGCTCGTCATCACCGCGCGAGTCGAGCTGCGCGAGGAGCGCGTCCGTGGCCGCACGGCGCAGCTCCGGCGCCGCGGCAGGGTCGTCGGCAGCTGCGGTGGCGGATCCTTCGATCCGTGCCACGTCGGCCTCGGTGGTGGCCCGCTTCGCCAGGACGCTCGCCCAGAAGTCCTGGACCTCCGTGAGGTGCCGGAGCAGAGCAGCAGCGACCCAGTCCGGGCAGGTGGGGACCTTCCGCTCGGGGTCGGCAACGGCGAGCGCGGCGGCGAGACGCTCCGATTCCTCACGGATGATGTCAGCGGCATGAATGACCATGGAGGCATCAAAGCATCCCGGGTGACGCCTGTCACGCGTTGCTTCGCATACCCCTCGGGGGTATTGTCGTGGTTGCGAGCACCCCAGAGCTCGCACCAGTCGACGATGAAGGAGTTCCCTATGAGCACCACCGCCACCTTCCAGGTCACCGGGATGACCTGCGGCCACTGCGAGATGTCCGTGCGTGAGGAGGTCAGCGAGATCCCCGGGGTCCAGGTCGACGAGGTCGACCACGGGTCCGGCACACTCCGCGTCTCCTCCGAGCAGCCCGTCGACGAGGCCGCCGTGCTCGCCGCCGTGGCCGAGGCCGGTTACAGCGCGCAGCGCGCCTGACCGCTCGGCCGTCTGGCCGTCTGGCCGTCTGGCCGTCTGGCCATCAGACCGCCTGACCGCTCGCTCCCTCACCTCGTCCGTCGTGCCGCACGGCACGAGATCCCCGCCCCGTGCGAAGAAAGTCGTGATCATGTCCAGCTCCCCGTCCCCCATGCCGCCAGGAGCCGATATCGAGCTCGAGATCAGCGGGATGACCTGCGCGTCGTGCGCGAACCGGATCGAGCGCAAGCTGAACAAGCTCGACGGGGTCTCGGCGAGCGTCAACTACGCCACGGAGAAGGCACGCGTCTCGGTCCCGGTCGGATACGACTCCGAGCAGCTGCTCACCACTGTCGAGCAGGCCGGCTACTCCGCGGCCCTGCCCACTCCCCCGGAGGCGCAGAACGAGGCCTCCGAGGGCGAGCCCGCCGACCCGGAGCTCACCTCGCTGAGGCAGCGGCTGATCGGCTCCGCGGTGCTCTCGGTGCCCGTCATCCTGCTCTCGATGATCCCCGCACTGCAGTTCACCTACTGGCAGTGGGCGGTGCTCGCCCTCGCCTCCCCCGTGATCGTCTGGGCAGCATGGCCCTTCCACCGAGCGGCCTGGGTCAACCTGCGCCACGGGGCGACGACGATGGACACCCTGATCTCCGTCGGCACGTCGGCCGCCTACCTGTGGTCGCTCTATGCGCTCTTCCTGGGGCGTGCGGGCATGCCGGGCATGACCCACGAGTTCTCGCTGACGATCGGGCGCTCGGACGGCTCGGCGAACATCTATCTCGAGGTCGCGGCCGGCGTCACGATGTTCATCCTCCTGGGTCGCTATCTGGAGAAGCGTTCCAAGCGCCGAGCGGGCGCCGCCCTGCGCTCGCTGCTGGACATGGGCGCCAAGGACGTCGCCGTGATGCGCGACGGCATAGAAACCCGTCTCCCCGTCGCCGAGCTCGCGGTCGGCGAGGAGTTCGTGGTGCGGCCCGGGGAGAAGATCGCGACCGACGGGCAGATCATCTCCGGCAGCTCCGCCATCGATGCCTCGATGCTCACTGGCGAGTCCGTGCCGGTCGAGGTGGGCGCGGGAGATGCCGTCACCGGTGCGACCGTGAACGCCGGTGGCCGCCTGCTGGTGCGTGCCACACGCGTCGGCGGGGACACCCAGCTCGCCCAGATGGCTCGGATGGTCGAGGACGCCCAGTCCGGGAAGGCCGAGGTGCAGCGCCTGGCCGACCGCATCTCGGGGGTCTTCGTGCCGGTGGTCCTCGTGATCGCCGTGCTGGTGCTGGCGGCGTGGCTGCTCACCGGGCACCCGGTCGAAGCCGCCTTCACCGCCGCCGTGGCGGTGCTGATCATCGCCTGCCCGTGCGCCCTGGGTCTCGCCACGCCGACGGCCCTGCTGGTCGGCACGGGTCGCGGCGCACAGCTGGGGATCCTCATCAAGGGTCCGGAGGTCCTGGAGTCCACCCGCCGGGTCGACACCGTGGTGCTCGACAAGACCGGCACCGTCACCACCGGGACGATGACTCTCACCGGCGCGTTCCCGGCCGTCGGCGTCGACCGCGCGGACCTGCTGCGTCGTGCGGGCGCCCTGGAGGACTCGTCGGAGCACCCGATCGCGCGGGCACTCGCCCGAGGCGCGGCGGACGAGGTCGGCGCACTGCCCGGCGCCGAGGATTTCGAGAACCTCCCCGGTCAGGGCGTGCGCGGCACCGTCGAGGGGCGCGAAGTGCTCGTCGGCCGGGCGAACCTCGCCGGCGAGCAGGCGCTGCCGGAGGAGCTCAGCGCCGCCATGGCGGCGGCGGAGACTCGCGGAGAGACCGCCGTAGTGGTCCTCTGGGACGGAGCGGCGCAGGGCGTGCTCGTCGTCGCGGACACCGTCAAGCCCACCAGTGCCGAGGCCGTCGCCCAGCTCAAGGACCTGGGACTGACCCCGCTCCTGCTCACCGGAGACCATCGCGCCACGGCGCAGCAGATCGCCGCCGAGGTCGGCATCGACGAGGTCCTGGCAGAGGTCATGCCGCAGGACAAGATCGACGTGATCACTCGCCTGCAGGGCGAGGGCAGGGTGGTCGCCATGGTCGGCGACGGCGTCAACGACGCCGCCGCCCTCGCCCAGGCCGATCTGGGCCTGGCGATGGGCACCGGTACGGACGTCGCCATCGAGGCCTCGGACATCACCCTGGTGCGCGGGGACCTGCGCAGCGCGGCCGACGCGATCCGGCTCTCACGGCGCACTCTCGGCACGATCAAGGGCAATCTGTTCTGGGCCTTCGCCTACAACGTCGCGGCGATCCCGCTCGCGGCGCTCGGCCTGCTGAACCCGATGCTCGCCGGCGCCGCGATGGCCTTCTCGAGCGTCTTCGTGGTCGGCAACAGCCTGCGCCTGCGCTCCTTCCGCAGCCGCGCGCGCTGAATCCGCCGCAGCGGTGTGGTCCTGTCCGGCCGCTGAGCGCGCTCGGTCCCCCGACGATCCGAGCGCGCTCAACCTCGCCAACGGTCGACGACCTCCTGGGTCCTCGCGAGGACGGCCTGCCGGTCGGCCACCAGCAAATCGAGCACGGTCTCCTTGTGGTCCGTCCGTTCGTCGGCCACGGCATCGGTGATGATCGTGGCCCGGATGTTGTTCGCGTACGCGTCCCTGGCGGTCTGGGTGATGCACGCGTGGGCAGAGACCCCGGCGATGAGCACCCTTCCCACGGCGAGATTGTGCAGGTGCAGGAGGAGGTCCGTGCCGAACCAGGCGCTGTCACGGGTCTTCTCGATCCGGGTCATGCCCGCGGTGTCGAGCTCGTGGATGGCTGCGGAGCTCGGGTCCCCGTGGAAGAGGTAGCCCTGGTCGTCCTCGAGCATGCTGAGGGTCCAGGTGGAGCGGTCGCGACTGTGCTCCGTGCTGATCAGAAAGATCGGCACCTGCGCGCGCCGTGCGGACGCCGCGAGCGCGTTCACGGCGTCGACCACCTCCGTGCGGGCCTCGGCCAGGGCAGGGGTCTCGAAGAAGGCCTCTTGCAGATCGATCAGCAGCAGGGCCTCGGCGGGGTGCGCGGTCACGGCGTCGGGTTGCCGCCGTTCACGTGCAGGGTCTCCCCCAGCACGTAGCTGGACTCCGGGGACGTGAGGAAGACATACGCCAGGGCGAGTTCGGTGGGCTGGCCCGCACGGCCCAGCGGTGTGCTCTTCCCGAACTCAGGCAGGACCTCCTTCGGCTGGCCGTCGGAGACCTGCAGCGGGGTCCAGATCGGCCCCGGCGCGACGGCGTTCACCCGGATCCCCTTCGGCGCCAGCTGCTGGGCGAGGCCCTTGGAGAAGTTGTTGATCGCGGCCTTCGTGGAGGCGTAGTCGATCAGGGTGGTGGAGGGCTCGTAGGCCTGGATCGACGTGGTGTTGACGATGGTGGAGCCGGCTGGGAGGTGGGCGAGGGCCGCCTTCGTGATCCGGTACATCGCATGGATGTTGACCTCATAGGTCGTGGTCCACTGCTCGTCCTCGAGCTCTTCGAGGCTCTCCACCGCGATCTGCCGGCCGGCATTGTTCACCAGAGCGTCGAGACCGCCCAGCTCGCGCACCGCCTCCTCGACGAGGGAGCGGCAGAAGCTCGCGTCGGTGAGGTCCCCGGGCAGGAGGACGCCCCGTCGGCCGGTGCGACGGATGATCTTGGCGATGTGCTGGGCGTCCTTCTCCTCCTGCGGGAGGTAGTTCAGCGCGACATCCGCCCCTTCGCGGGCGAAGGCGATCGCGACAGCGGCGCCGATTCCGGAATCAGCGCCGGTGATGAGGGCCCTGCGGCCGTCGAGACGGCCGGTGCCCCGGTAGGAGTCCTCGCCGCGGTCGGTTCCGGGGATCAGCTCGGCGTCGAGACCGGGTTCGGGCTGGTCCTGCTTCGGAGGGGTGATGTCGGGGAAGCGGGTGACGGGGTCGGTGAAGGTGAGCTGGTCGTTGCTGGCCATGGGAGTTCTCCTCGGGGTGAGCGGGCTGGCGGGTCAGGTGCGCGGCAAGGACGGACCGTGCCGCGGCCGGGATCTGGGTCGGTCCGACGACGACGGCCGGGCGACGTCGGGAGATGTCGGGCGCTGTCGGGTGGTGCGGGCACTGTCGGGTGGTGCGGGCACTGTCGGGTGGTGCGGGCGCTGTCGGGTGGTGCGGGCGCTGTCGGGCACTGTCGGGCGATGCGGGCGGGCCGCGCGGGGGTCAGACGGAGGGTGCAGGGGCGATCGTGGGATCCAGGACGACCTTGATGCAGCCGTCGTGCTTCTTCTGGAACAGGTCATATCCCACGGCGGCCTCCTCGAGCGGCAGTCGGTGGGTGACGAGGTCCCCGACGCCGAGCGGGTCGGCGGGATCCTCGACCAGGGGCAGCAGGTCGTCGGTCCAGGAGCGCACATTGCACTGGCCCATGCGCAGCTGGATCTGCTTGTCGAACATGGTCAGCAGCGGCATCGGACTGGCAGCGCCGCCGTAGACCCCGGAGAGGGAGATCGTGCCGCCGCGACGGACCAGGTCGATCGCGGAATGCAGCGCTGCGAGGCGGTCGACGCCGGCATTCTCCATGAGCGGCCGGGCGATGGCGTCGGGGAGCTTGCCCGCGACGGTCTGTGCGAGGCCGGCGAACGGGCTGCCGTCGGCCTCCATGCCGACCGCGTCGACCACCGCGTCCGGGCCGCGCCCCTCGGTACGCTCGCGGATCTCGCCGACCGTGTCCTCGGCGAGATCGAACACCTCGATGCCGTGGCGCGCGGCCATCGTGCGGCGCTCGGGCACCGGGTCGATGCCGAGGACCTCCACTCCGCGATGGCGTGCGATCCGGGCGGCCAGCTGACCGACCGGGCCGAGACCGACCACGGCGAGCGTGCCCTGCGTCGGGGCGTCCGCATACTCCACGGCCTGCCACGCAGTGGGGAGGATGTCGCTGAGGAAGAGATAGTTCTCGTCGGGCAGCTCCGTGCCGACCTTGATGAGCCCGTAGTCGGCGTGCGGAACCCGGAGGTACTCGGCCTGACCGCCGGGCACCTGTCCGTAGAGCTTCGAGTAGCCCAGCAGCGCGGCGCCCGAGCCGTACTCGGTCACCTGCGTGGTCTCGCACTGCGACTGCAGGTCGTGCGAGCACATCGCGCAGTCGCCGCACGAGATGGTGAAGGGGACGACGACGCGATCGCCGGGCCGTACGTGGCTGACGCCCGCGCCCACCGCCTCGACGATGCCCATCGGTTCATGGCCGATGACGTCGCCCGCCGTCATGAACGGTCCGAGCACCTCGTACAGGTGGAGGTCGGAGCCACAGATCGCGGTGGAGGTGACGCGGATGATCGCGTCGGAGGGCTGCTGGATCGTGGGATCGGGGACGTCCTCGACGCTCACGTGCCGTGTGCCCTGCCAGGTGACCGCTCTCATGGCCCCGCCTTCCGATCGTGGGTGCGTGCGGGTCACCTCACCGTAGGCGGCCCCTCGGCCCCCGTCACCCGGATCGACCGGAAGGTCTGCGGGAGTCAGTCCAGGTCGACGACCTCGAACTCGAGGATCCCCTCGGCGCGGGAGACCGTCGTCCCGGGGTCCCGCGGCGTGCGCTGCGCCGCCCAGGCGCGGAAGCTGTCCTCGTCGGACCAGCGGGTGATCACGAAGTAGTGGGTCTCCCCGGCGACCGGTCGCAGCAGCTCGAAGCCCTCGAAGCCGGGCGCACCGTCGACGGAGTGCTTGCGGGCGGCGAAGCGCTTCTCGAGCTCTTCCTGCTGGCCGTCGGGCACGGCGAGACGGTTGATCTTGACGACGGTCATCGGGGCCTCCGAGGGCTGGTGGGGAACAGACCTTCCCATCCTCTCCCATCCGCTGAGCACCGGGACGGGACCTTGGTGCCCGCACGACGAACCCGGGTCTGTTCTGCGTCGTTCCGCGTCGTTCCGGGTCGTTCCCAGTCGTTCCCGGTCGTTCCCGGTCGTTCCGCATGTTTGCGCGTCTGTTCCACGTCGTTCCAGGTCTGCTCCGCGTCTGCCGCGGGTCATTCCGGTGGCGACCCGGACGGTCGCAGCAAGACCCCAGCACGCACCGATACTGTGCATGACGTCCCCGCCCCTCGAGAGAGAAGCCCGATGCCCCCTGCGACCATGCTGACCGCCGCCTCCCTGCACGCCGGATATCCCGGCGAGGAGGTCCTGACAGGAGTGGACCTCTCGATCAGCGCGGGGAACGCGCCGCTGGGCCTGCTCGGCCCGTCCGGCGCCGGCAAGACGACGCTCATCCAGTTGCTCAGCGGCGAGCTCCGGCCGAGCTCCGGGCAGGTGACCCTCGACGGACGCAGCGTGCACAAGCTGCGCGGCAAGGACCGCAAGTCGTTCCGTGCGACCGTGCGCTTCGTCTCGCAGTACGCGATGACCATCAGTGATCCCCGCGAGACCGCCGGCTCGCGCCTCCAGCTGGCCGCGAAGGAAGCCCGCAAGGGCGGGCGCACCCACGCCGTCTCCCCCGCCGAGATGCTCTCCGGCGTGGGCCTCGGCGAACACTTCCTCACCCGCCGGATGATGACCCTCTCCGGCGGGGAGAAGCAGCGCGTGGCCCTCGCGACCGCGCTCGCCACCCGTCCCGAGATCCTGGTGCTCGATGAGCCGCTGACCGCAGTGGATCCCGGCATGCGCGGGGAGATCTCCACGGCGCTGCGCGGACTCATCGAGCAGCTCGGTATCGGCGTGCTCATCGCTTCGCACGACACCGAGCTGCTGCAGCGGATGTGTCCGCAGGTCGCCTTTCTCGGCGGCGGGCGCATCCTGGCCCGCGGAACGCTTCCCGAGGTGCTCGCCCACACCGAGCACGACGAGATCCGGGACCTCGCCGAGAGCGCCCCGCAGGCGGTGCAGCGCTTCTTCTGACGGCGACGAGGAGCGCCGGTCACGAACGCGGTGCGACCGCCCCGTCGAACGTAGCTCGCGCCGGACCACCGCGTCTCCGGGCCGCCCGGCGAGGCCGAGGCATCCACCGCTTCTCCCGCCGATCCGGGGAGGCCGTGGCATCTACCGCGCGGCCCGTTCTGTTGCCACTGCCTACCCAGTTGGTTAGCGTGACGAACAGTCCTAGCAGGCCATCGACGTGGAGGAGCTTTCATGAACGACAAGGTCACCGTCCCCGAGCCCGCCGGCGCGAAGTGCACGGCACCGGAGAACGCAGAAGAGGGTTTCCTCGCCCCTGCCGCGCTCGCCAAGAATCTTCAGTCCGTCCTCACCGATCTCACGGCGCTGCACCTGGTGGGCAAGCAGGCGCACTGGAACATCGTCGGCCCCAACTTCCGCGACCTCCACCTGAACCTGGACGAGGTCGTCGACATCGCCCGGGCCAGCAGCGACGACATCGCCGAGCGCATGCGAGCGCTGCATGCCACTCCCGACGGCCGTCCCGCCGTGGTGGCCGAGCAGAGTTCGCTGCCCGAGTTCCCGCAGGGCGAAGTCCTCACCCACGACGCGATCGACCTGATGACCGCAGCGATCGAGCGCACCGTGGGCACTATGCGCACGGTGCACGACGAGGTCGACGAAGCGGACCCGACCTCAGCGGACATTCTGCACGGCATCATCGAGAAACTGGAGCAGCAGGCCTGGTTCATCAGCGCGGAGACCCGCACCCCGCGTCAGCACTGAGAAACCCCGTCTGCCCGGAGAAACCCTGAGCCCAGCGGCGCGGAGGGGCATCTGCCCCTCCGCGCCGCTGGTCGGGACTGCCGTACTGATAGCTGACATATTGACCTGGCCTACGGTCTGGTCTCACGGCAGTCCCGCGCGCTCTTGCGACATATTTGTCGCAAACGCTCGATGTCAAGCTGTGTGGAGTCACGCGGTCTGCTTTAGCGGCTCTTGCTCGGGCAGGTTGATGCCGACTATCTCGGCGGGGGCCGGTGTCCGTGGGCGTGCGCGGAATCGTTCCGGGTGCTTGTGGAAGTAGCGCTGCAGCGCGGTGTCACGGGTCTTCCATGCGTCACGCCAGGTGTCGTCGTGGACCTGCGCGGGTGAGAACAGCGCGATCCCGGAGTGCTTGTGCTGGTGGTTATACCAGGGCACGTAGCCGGCGATGTATTCGCGTGCGGCGGAAAGACTGGTAAACACCTTCGGGTAGCCCGGCCGGTACTTCATCGTCCGGAAACCAGCCTCGGAGAACGGGTTGTCGTTCGACGTATACGGCCGGTTGTGAGAGAGGTTCACACCCTGCTCGTGGAGGGAGTCCCTCAGCAGGTTCGAGGTCATCGCGGCCCCGGAATCGGCGTGCACCACCGTGGGCGGGCCGTGCTCGGTGAACGCGGCGGCGAACATCTCCACGGCGAGGTGGTCAGCCTCGCGATCCTCGACTCGCCAGCCGACAATCTTTCGGGAGTAGATATCGGTGATCTTGTATGCCTTGAACACCTTCCCCCGCCACGGCGAGTACAGGTCGGTAATATCCCATGACCACACTTGCCCGGGGCCAGTCGCTTTCAGCACTGGTTTGTTCCGCGGCTGCCGGCGATCCTTCCGAGTCGGGACCGTCGGCCGGAGCATCTGGTCCTCGATCCGTGCCGCGATCCGCCACCAGGAGCGTCGCGACGCGAGCATCACCCCGTCATCCCACGCGGTCGCAAACGAATGATCGACAGAGTTTTGCTGCGCCCACCCGGCGAGGATCAGGCCGCCGATCCGTTCCTCATCGGCGGTGCTGATCCGTGATTCATAGGCACGCTCAGTCTGCGGGATCGGATCAGCGATCCGCTCTCGCGGACGCTGCCGGTAATGCCACGTCGACCGTGACACGCCCGCGAATTCGAGTGCCTGCCGCTGCGATCCGGTCGCGGCGGTGAGCTCGGCGACGAGGTCGTTCTCCGCGTTCAAGAACCGGGCTGATCGGTCTTCGTCGGGGGCTCGGCGGGCTCTTCCTCGCTCATCGCGTGCAAGAGCCCGATAGCTTTTCCCAGCGCGCTGTTGGTCTCCTCCAACTCCCGCACCCGGGCGCTCAACCGCACAAGCTCGGCCTCATGAGCAGCGCGCTCGACCGCTCGTTGCTTCTCCAGCGCAGTGCGCTTGCCTGGTGGAAGGGTCATAGGACTACCGGCTCTTCAGAGTTGAGTGTGGGGTGAGGCGTCGAGCCCTCCGGTGATGAGGAGCATTCGAAGGCGGTAGTGCTCGAAGTTGCGGAACCCGCGGGCGATGCGGCGGCCGAGTTCGATGACCCCGTTGACGGCCTCCGTGCCGCCGTTGCTCGCCCCGTCGGTGTCGAAGTAGGCCAAGAACGCTGTCTTCCAGCGGCGTAGCGTCTTGCCGAGCCTGGCGATCTCGGGGATCGGGCAGGACGGCAGCTTCTGGATCAGCTGCTCGGCGAGGCGTCGGCCTTGGGCGGGGGTGGGCTGGTGGAACACGTCGCGGAGGTCTTGGGCGCACTGGTAGGCGACTTCGACCGCGACATGATCGGGGTGGGCAGCGAATGCGCTGGCCAGCCGGTTCTGCTGGCGAGACGTGAGGCGTTCGCGCCCCGCGCGGAGAACATGACGGATGCCGTAGAGAGGGTCGCCCTTGCGGCCTCGGTGGCCGAGCGTCTCCTGCTGGATTCGGCGGCGAACGTCATCGACCGCAGCGCCGGCGAGCTTGACGATGTGGAAGGCGTCCAGCACGCAGGTCGCGTCCTCGAGCTGGTCATCGATCGCGTTCTTGTAACCCTGGAACGGGTCCAGCGTCGCGATCTCGACCCGCTTGCGGAACGCCTCGCCCCGTTCGTCGAGCCAGTCTCGGTAGGCGCTGCCGGACCGGCCGGGGACGAGATCCAACAGCCTGGCGGTGGG
Source organism: Brachybacterium sp. JB7 (assembly GCF_003335205.1). Lineage (NCBI taxonomy): Bacteria > Bacillati > Actinomycetota > Actinomycetes > Micrococcales > Dermabacteraceae > Brachybacterium > Brachybacterium sp. JB7. The sequence continues at coordinate 128,341 of NZ_QPGN01000006.1, forward strand.
GTGCGGACCACGGGTCAGATCGACCATCCCGGTGAGCTCCTTCGGGCCGCGCCGGCGCGGGTCACGGTGGTGCCAGATGTGCTCGTCCACGCCTAGGACCTGCACGCCCTCGAACCTGGACGGATCGCCTGCGGCCTGGGCCAGGACGGGCTGGACCTGGGTCCAGAGCGTGTTCCAGGTGGTCCCGAGCTGCCGGGCCAGACCCTGGATCGTCGCACCCTCGCGCCGGAGCTGACCGACCGCCCACCGGATCGCGCGCGTGCTCAGCAGCCCCCTCGGCGCGCAGACCCGGGGGTCCTGCTCGGCGAACGAGACCACCGCGCAAACGTCCTCGAGGCAGATCCAGCGGCGCTTGCGCCACCGGATCCGCACCGGCCTGCCAGCCCAGGGCGCATCGATCATCTCGACCATCACACGGCCGTGACCAGTCGCGACGACCCCGCAGCCAGGACAGCCCGCGACCGGATCGCAGGACTCCACCTCGAGCAACAGGCCCGATGGAGCCTGCGTCACCGCGACCAGGTGAAGCCCGGGGAAGTCGACCAGGACATCACATCGGTCGCAGCGATCAAGCGCGTCAGGGCATACACAACTATGGTTGAGCATCGTCGAGGTCCTTGAGATCAGCGGGGGTAGAAGTCCGCTCATCATCGAGGACCTCGACGTCTATCCCCAGCTATCCCGCGCCACCGGCGCGCCCACACTCAGCTCTGAAGAGCCGGACTACCCTCTCGCGGAATGAGCCCCCGGTCGAGGTCGCCCTCGAATACCGTCCCCCGCCACCGCCGGAGCCGTCTATACGGAACGCCGCGCGCGGCGAGCCACGGTCCCTTCGCCCCGTGCGGCTGCACCTGATACTCATGCACGAACTCGCGGATCTCCGCCGACGTGAATCCCGGGCTGATCGTCATCGCCCTGCTCTCCCAACTGGTCCTGAGGTGACTCACAATCAGCCTGGCAAAGAGGGACAGAGCACTTTCGGGCCCTATTGGGAACCGTAAAAGACCGTCTAGTGGCTGTCCTGCCGGGGTGCCCTAGTTGGGAACTTCCTCGGCGAGGCCGTGCTGATGCGGTTTTCCGGATGCAACGAGGCTGCGGCTGAGCTGGTGGGTCGGCTTAGTCGTCTCGTCTTTCGGTGGGGCGAAGGGTCCGGATGCTTTGGAGTCGAAGGCTGTTGTGGACGACGAACACGGATGAAAGGGACATCGCTGCGGCTGCGATGAGGGGGTTGAGTAGGCCCGCTGCAGCGATGGGGATGGCGGCGATGTTGTAGGCGAAGGCCCAGATGAGGTTGGTGCGGATGGTGCGGTTGGTGGCGCGGGCGAGCGTGATGGCATCGGCGATGGCGTAGAGGTCGTCGCGGACGAGGATGATGTCGGCGGACTTGAGCGCGACGTGTGTTCCGGTGACGATGCCGAGTCCGAGATCGGCGGCTGCGAGAGCTGGGGCGTCGTTGATGCCGTCTCCGACCATCGCGACTCGGTGGCCTTCTCGCTGGAGCTGTTCAATGACGTCGACCTTCTGGGTGGGCAGTACACCGGCGCGGACCTGGGTGATCCCAAGGGATTTTGCGACGCGCTGGGCTGCGGCGGAGGTGTCGCCGGTGAGCAGCACGGTCTGTAGGTCGAGTCTGTGCAGGGCGGCGACGGCGTCAACGGCGTCTGGCTTCATCAGATCGGCGAGTGTGATCGCTCCGATCGCTTTCGTACCTTGCGCGACGAGGACTGTGGACTGTCCGTTGCGGGTGGCAGCGTTGACGATCCCTGTGAGGTCGGGGCAGATGCGGACGCCGAGCTCGTCCATGTAGGCGGGGCTGCCGACGGCGATGATCTCACCGTTGATCGTTGCGCTGATTCCGTGACCGGGGGAGACGGTGTGGTCGGTTGCTGCGGGAATGTCAGCGACCAGAGTTGCGGCGAGGTTGCGGAGTGCTTCGGCGACGGCATGCTCGGAGGATGTTTCAACGCCCGCAGCCAGCCTTATCAGTTGCTCGGCAGTGACGCCGTGAGGGTGGATGTCGACCACGCGCGGTACGCCGAGGGTGAGGGTCCCGGTTTTGTCCAGGACAACGGTGGTGACTTTTCCGCTGGCTTCCAGGGCGTCCTGCCCTTTGACGAGCACACCGAGTAACGCGCCGCGGCCGACGCCGACCATCAGGGCAGTGGGGGTGGCGAGTCCGAGGGCGCAGGGGCAGGCGATGATCAGGACGCTGATCCCGTTAGTCACCGCGGTGGATGCACCGGCTCCTACCAGCAGCCAAATCAGTGCGACGAGCACCGTGAGAGCGAGGACGACGGGAACGAACACGCGCACGACAGCGTCGACGAGGTGCTGGACCTGGGCCTTGCGAATCTGGGCCTGCTCGGCGATGGCGGCCATCTGTGCGAGCTGCGTGTGTGCCCCCACTCGGGTCGCCTCGATGGCGAGGATCCCGTCCGCGGAGATGGAACCGCCGATGACGTCGTCCCCGGGCCCAACGGTCCGGTAGAGCGATTCACCGGTCATGGCGCCTGTGTCGAGGGAAGCAGTGCCTTCGATGACCTGGCCGTCCACGGCGATCGTCTCTCCGGGGCGAACGATGATGATGTCGCCGGCGCGAAGTTCCTCAACCGGGACGATCGCCTCGGTGTCGTCGTGACGTCTGCGGGCTTCTCGAGCTCCGAGTGCGGACAGTGCGCCGAGGACGTCGCCGGCGCGGCGCCGACTGCGGGTCTCGAAGTAGCGACCCGCGAGCTGGAACGTCGTCAACCCAGCAGCGACGTCGAGGTACAGGGCGTTGGCGCCGTCAGGCACCTCTCCGAAACCGAGCCACACGCCGCCGCTGGTCTCGATCCCGGCGGCCATCGAGATCAGGGCCCAGCTGAACGAGGTGATGATCCCGATCGAGACCAGGGTGTCCATGCTGACGGAGCGGTTCTGGAGAGTCCGCCAGGCGGCACGATGGAAAGGCCATGCCGCCCAGGTCGCCACCGGGATCGCGAGGAGCACGCACAGCAGCTCCCATCCGGGGAACCGCCATTGCTCCACGAGCGCCAGCGCGATGGTGACATCCATCAGCGGGACGGTGAGCAGGGCCGCGGTGATGAGTCTGCGCCGCAGGCTCACGATGCGCGTTTCGTTGGCGCGGCGTGCCCTCTGTGTCAGCCTTAGATGAGACACCCGGATGGTCCGGTTTGGTGTCGTAGAGGGCGGGAGGAGGTATCCCCGCGATGAACACAACGATGACAACTCCGATCGAGTCGAGGCATTCTGGGGGTATGGATGAAGTCCCTGACCCGCAGGTCCCGCCCAAGGCCCGCCGGCGTCGCTACAGCGCGAAGTACAAGGCCGAGATCCTGGCAGAGTACGAGAATGCGGACCGCGAAGGCAGAGGCGCGTTGCTGCGCCGGGAGGGCTTGTATACCTCGCTGATCAGCGCCTGGCGAGACCAGCGCGACCGCGGAGCCAAAGAGGCACTGGGTCGCTCCGGGGGCGCGGCACCGGCCACAGCAGCCCAGAATGAAGCCGCGCGGTTGCGGAAGGAAAATGAGCGGTTGCGGTCGGATCTGGACAAGGCCGAGGCGGTGATCGAGGTCCAGGGAAAACTCTCAGCGCTGCTGGACCAGTTCTCGACCAGCAGCAACGACAAGCCCGAGAAGCGATGATCGACGAGACGATCACCGAGCTCACCGAGCTGGTGGGCACCAAAGCAGCCTGCCGGGCGGTGGGACGGTCTCGGGCCACCCACTACCGCCGCCATCGCCAGTCCCCGGCACCGCCGCGTCAGCGCCGCGAGCCGGCCCGGCAGCCGCGGGCCCTGACCGAAGCCGAGGAGGCCGAGGTCTTCGCGGTCTTGTACTCGCAGCGGTTCGTGGACATGGCCCCGGCCGAGATTCACGCGGTCCTGCTCGATGAGGGTGTCTACCTGTGCTCGGTCTCGACGATGTATCGCCTGCTACGCCGCCGCGGCGAGGTCCGTGAGCGACGCCGCCAGGCCACGCACCCGCCCCGGGTCAAGCCCGAACTCGCAGCTGAGGGCCCGAATCAGGTGTGGTCGTGGGATATCACGAAGCTCCACGGTCCGGTGAAGTGGACGTACTACTACCTGTACTCGATCATCGATATCTTCTCCCGCTACACGGTGGGATGGATGGTCGCCCCCGCCGAGTCGGCGGCGCTGGCTGAAAAGCTGCTGGGCGAGACCATCGCCAAGCAGGACGTGGACCGTGATCAGCTGACCATCCACGCGGACAACGGCTCCTCGATGGCCTCGAAACCGGTCGCGTTCCTGCTGGCCGACCTGGGCGTGACCAAGACGCATTCCCGCCCCCCACTGCTCCAACGACAACCCGTACTCAGAGTCGCAGTTCAAGACGTTGAAGTATCGGCCCGAGTTCCCCGAGAAGTTCGGCTCGATCGAGGACGCCAGAGCGTTCTGCAGCGAGTTCTACCGCTGGTACAACACCGTCCACCGCCACTCCGGGATCGGCATGCACACCCCGATCGACGTCCACCACGGCTACGCCGCCGAGATCCGGGACCACCGCGCCAGCGTCCTCGAGAAGGCCTATATGGCCCACCCCGAGCGGTTCGTCCGCCACCACCCAGTCCCGCCGGCATTGCCCACCACAGCCTGGATCAACCCGCCCGACCAGGACGAGAAGACCCCGCCAGCAAACTCAACGACGAAGCTCAGCAAGTGACCCAAAAAGGTTGACAGGTTCCGCCGAGAAGACCGGCAGCTCACAGCATTTGTCGACCCCTACACCGGTGAGGTTACTGGCGTGCTGAACACCTTCGAGGAGTGGCTGCCGCTGCGGACGTGGTGCGACGACCTCCACCGCAACCTCCACCTCGGCGACGCCGGCCGGTGGTACAGCGAGGTCGCCGCCAGCTGGCTGTGGGTCCTCGCCCTCAGCGGACTCATCATCTGGATAACCCGCAAGGTCCGCACCCGCTCTGCCCGCGCCTACCTTCTGCCTCAGCACAAGGGACCACAGCGACAGCGCTCCATTAGCCTCCACGCCACCATCGGCGTCTGGGCCGCGATCGGACTGTTCTTCCTCTCCGCTACAGGACTGACCTGGTCCCAGTTCGCCGGCGGGAACTTCAGCGCGCTGCGCCAGAGCCTGGACTGGTCTACGCCGTACCTCTCCTCCGAGGCGACAACCACCACCCAGGTCGCAGAAGAAGAGGTTCCGGCCACCACGCAGAGCGTGTTCGACGTGGCCCGTGCAGAGGGACTCGGTGATCCGGTGGCGATTACTCCGAGCACTGACGGAGGAGCATGGGTCGTCTCGCAGGTGCAGCGCTCATGGCCCCTGAAACAGGACTCCATGGCGTTCGACCCCGCCTCCGGAGCGGTCGTCGAGAGCGTGCAGTTCGCCGACTGGCCGGTCGCCGGAAAGCTCGCCGAAGCCGGGATCTCCTTCCACATGGGAATCCTCTTCGGCTGGCCCAACCAGCTCCTGCTCATCGCCATCGCAGGAGCCATCATCACGCTCATTGTCATTGGATACCGCATGTGGTGGCGACGTCGCCCCAAGCCGCCGCGCACAGGACTTCCCACCGCTCTCGGTCGCCGGGTCGACACCGCAGCGGCCTACGGCATTCTCATCGCGATAGCCGCGGTCGTCGGCCTCGCCCTTCCCCTGCTCGGAGCAACACTCGTCGCCTTCGTCGCGCTCGACCTCGCCCGTCGACTGCTTGGAACACGGCACAGCACGGACTGATGAGTCACCTGCGGTGCAGCAGCGCCCCCGCGGTGCGCGAGATGATCGACGCTCTCGAGGCAAAGCACCTGTTCATCACGCCTCACTACCCCTGGCAGAACGGCAGGGTCGAGCGGTTCAACCGCACGTTGCAGGTCCAGTGGACCTACTGGCAGGTGCTCGTCTGCAACATCGAGCGCTCCCGCGCCCTTGCGCCATGGCTCGAGCTCTACAACACTCGCCGCCGCCACACCGCGCTCGGAAGACACCCGCCCATCACCCGCCTGTAATCAACCTGCTGGCCGAGTACATCTAGGTGTTGCGGGTCATGACGTTGTGGACGGCGCGTGGGGGATGAAGGAACGGGCCCCTGGACTGCACGATGGGTGGTGTCTAAGCAACCGTCTTGCAGGAGGAGGCCCGTTCCATGCACCACCGTAATGCCCCATTGACCGTCGTCGGAAGACAGCGCGCTGTCGCCCAGGTCGTCGACTCCGGTCGCCCGATCGCCCACGTCGCCGCCGAGTTCCACATCGCCCGCACCACGCTCTCGAAATGGGTCGGCCGCTACCGTGACCAAGGCGAGGGTGGGCTCCAGGATCACTCCAGCGCGCCAGCGAACCGCCCTACCCGTCTCCCGATCTGGGTGCTCGAGCTGATCGAGTCCTGGCGACGGACGAAGAAGTGGTCCGCGCGCCGTATCGCCCGCGAGCTCGCCGACGGGCACGGCTTCGCGTGCTGCGTGCGGACGGTGACGCGCTGGTTGGACCGGCTCGGACTGAATCGGATCCGCGACATCACCCCGGACGGGGAGAACCTTCGCCGACCAGGGAAGGTCATCGCCCGCTATCCCGGCCACATGGTCCACATGGACGTGAAGAAGGTCGGGAAGATCCCCGACGGCGGCGGCTGGTGGGCCCACGGCCGCGGCAGCGAACAGGCCCTCGCCGGCAAACGCGCCCACAAGCAGAAGGTCGGCTACACCTACCTCCACTCGATGGAGGACGGGTTCTCCCGCCTGGCCTACACCGAGGCGCTCGAGGACGAGAAAGCCGCCACCACCATCGCGTTCTTTCACCGCGCACTGGTGTTCTTCGCTGCCCACAACATCACCAGGATCACCCGCCTGATCACGGACAACGGCAGCAACTACACCTCGAAGGCATTCCGCCGTTCGACCTGCGCGTTCATCGGCCGTCACCAGCGCACGAGGATCTACACGCCTCGCCACAACGGGAAGATCGAGCGCTACCAGCGGATCCTTACCGACGAGTGCCTCTACGCCCGCGCCTACGCCTCCGAGAACGAACGGCGAGAGGCCATCGCGGTCTGGGTCCATCACTATGACTACCATCGCCCCCACACCGCCTGCGGCGACCAGCCCCCGGCCTCACGCCTCCACACCGGCGTCGACAACGTCATGACCAACTACATCTAGGCCTCTTCGACCACCGCTTCGTCGACCCCGACCGTGCGCAGGACATCGTAGGAAACGCAGCCTTCACCGCAGAAGGCGCTGACGCTCAGCGCCGCTCCTACACGCTCCTGACCAACCGCGACAACATCCTCCCCCTCACCCCCGGCCGGGCGCATCTACCTCGAAGGAGTCGACCCGCACCTCGCCGCCGCATACGGCACCATCGTCGCCGACCCCGCCGACCCCGCCGATGCCGACATCGCTCTCATCCGCCTCAAAGCACCCTCCGAGCCCCGCCCAGGCGGATTCGAGACCATGTTCCACGCCGGCCCGCTCGAATAGAACCCGGAAGAACGCGCATGCCAAGCTCACCTCTACACGCAGCTGCCCACCATCGTCGACATCTACCTCGACCGCCCCGCGATCATCCCCGACATCATCCACAACGCCGCCGCCGTACTAGCCAGTTACGGAAGCGACGACACCGCATTCCTCGACATCGTCTTCGGACAAGCCTCACCCCACGGAGCCCCCATTCGACCTGCCCTCCTCGACCACCGCCGTCGAGAACAGCCGTGAAGACACCCCGTTCGACACTCAAAGCCCAACCTTCCGATTCGGACACGGCCTGCGCTACGCACCCGAACGGACACCACCCTTACAACAACGCGAATGAATGGCAAGGCAAACCAGACATGAGCCGAATGTAGAAGAAGGCGAGGCGCAGGGAACCGACACACCGCTCGTGCGGGCCCCCATCCCCGTCACCGCGATCGAAAGCATTCGGACGTTGCCGATGGCGTCGTGCGGTCTTCGATTCGGCCAAATTCGTCCAGGTCATGGACGGAGAAGCGAGGGTGGAAACGGCTCTCGGCACGTATTGAACCGCCCGGGGGCTCCCGGAGGGCGCTGATCTAGCGAGGGAGAGCGTTGTCATGGCAGCACCACGGAAGTACGACCAGGAGTTCCGCAAGCGGGCGGTGCGGATGTATCGCGAACGGCTCGCAGAAGGAACAGAGTCCGAGCTCAGCGCGAGACGGCACGTCGGCTCGCTGCTGGACCTCAACCCTGCCACGCTGCGCAACTGGATCGAAGACCTGGAGCGAGAAGAGGGCACCCGTGCCCCGGCCGCATCGCCCCGATCGTCTGATAGCGAGGAGGTGCGGGCGTTGAAGAAGAGGGGCGCGGAGCTCGAACGGGATAATGAGATCCTAAAGACCGCACCCGCGTTTTTCGCGCAGGCAGAGCTCGACCGCCGACTCAAGTAATCGTGACCTTCATCGACACCTACTGGGCCAGGTTCGGCGCCGAGCCGATCTGCGCCGTGCTGTCCGAGCACGGCATCAGCATCGCGCCGTCGACCTACTACGCTCGCCGCTCGATGCCAGTCACTTCCGCGGAGCTGGAGGACACTTACCTAGCAAACTTACTGGTCACCTTGCATCGGGAGATCTGGAGCGCCTACGGGGTGCGCAAGCTGTGGCACGCAGCCCGCCGCCAGGGACTCGAGCTCGGGCGGGTCCAGGTCGACCGGCTGATGGGCATCGCCGGCGTCGTCCGCGGCCGGCACACTACGCGCACCACCCGGCGCGAGGAAAAGGCGGCTCGGCATCCCAACCTGGTCCAGCGGAGCTGGGACGCCCTCACCGGCCCGGACCAGCTGTGGGTAGCGGATTTCTCGTACGTCTGGACGCTGGCGGGGTTCGTCTACGTCGCCTTCGTCGTGGACGCCTTCTCCCGCCGAATACTGGGCTGGCGGGTCGCTACCAGCATGCGCACGTTCCTTGTCACCGACGCGCTGCGGCAGGCCATCGACACCCGCCATCGCAACGGCGCCTACTGGGAAGTCGGCAAGCTGGCCTATCACAGCGACGCCGGCGCTCAGCCAGTACACCTCGCTGGCCGTGACCGCGGAGCTCGCCGTGGCCGGCATCGCCGGCTCGATCGGCACTGTCGGCGACGCGCTGCACAACGCGCTGTGCGAGTCCACCATCCGACTGTTCAAGACCGAAGCGATCCACGACGGCGGCCCGATCTGGAAGAGCCGGGCCGAGGTCGAGTGGCAGGTCTCCGCATGGGTCCGCTGGCACAACCACCACCAGCTGCACTCCGCCGTCGGACACCTGCCGCCCCTTGAGTTCGAGCAGACCCACCGGCAGGCTAAGACCGTGGTCCCCGTCCCGGAGGCCGCGCAACCACCAACCCTCCGGGAAACCCAGGGCGGTTCACTTCGGGCTCATCCAGGCATGCGGGTCGGTTCACGCCTGCGTAGGCCCCCAAGTGATGTCGATGGCGTCGATCCCTCGGAGACCACGGTGGGGTGCATCGATCTCCTCACCGAACCGGCTCTTCGCGGTTCGTGGTGAATGACCCTGCTGTGGCGGGTATTCACGCTACGGTTCTCGCGGCGCTGGCCAGCAGGATACGGGTGCGGTAGTTCTCGGCGTTGCGGAAGCCGCGGCCGGTGCGTTTGATGTTCTTGATGCCGGTGTTCGCGGCCTCGACGCGGGCGGTGGTCGCGCCGGTGACGATGAGGATCTCGATCGCGTCCCACCAGGTCACGATCGTGTCGTAGAGCTTGGTCGCCTCGGGCATGTTCGCGATCTGGGCGAAGTAGCCCATCCGCATCCGTTCGTCCCAGGCCTGGGCGAGGGTGTCGGTGGCCAGCAGACGGCGGAGCTGCTCCTTGATGCCCCAGGCAGCGGAGAGCTCGTCGGTGGGGTCATCGGTGCGGAACACCGTCTCCAGCCGGTTCCACGCTTTCGGGGTGAGGGTGTCAGCTCCACACAGCAGCAGCATCCGGTGCGCCCAGGCCGGGTCGTCCTTCCGGCCCCGACGACCGTGGTGAGCGCGGGCGAGGCGCTGACGAACGGTGGTGACCATGTCGTTTCCGAGCTTGACGAGGTGGAACTTGTCGACCGAGACCGCGGCGCGGGGCAGGTAGGTCCGCAGTGCTTTACGGAAAGCGGCCGAGGGATCGATCGCGACGATCTCTATCCGCTCCCGCCAGGCGTCAGATCGCTGGGCGAGCCAGTGGCCGACGGCGGTGGAGTCCCGGCCGTCGACGATGCCGAGGACCTGCCCGGTGGCGAGGTCGACCAAGGTCGTCATCCATGGCTCGAACCGTTTCCAGGCACCTTCGTCGGTGCGGAACCAGCGCACCGACCGGTAGCGGTGCTCATCGATGCCCAGGCGCGTTACTGGCACGTCGTCGACGGTGGGCAGGACCACTGCGGCAGCCGCCAGCGCGGCCTGGACCAGCCACCACGAGACGCCATGAGCCCGGGCGACTTCTGAGGCTGCCCGGCCCGAGGTGATCACTGCGGAGACAACCTGATCCCGCAACCGGGTCGTCGAGCGCGCACGGTGCGGGACCTGGTCGGTCGCTTCCCAGAACGTGCGCCGGTCGCAGGCCGGCTCGAGACAGAACCAGCGCCGCTTGGCCCACACCACCTCCACAGCCCCGGCCACGGGGACGTCTCGCACCTTCTGTGACCGGCGGGAGTGGACCTTGGTCGCGCGCACCCCGCACGACGGACATCCGGGCGGGACGGTCGAGGCGATCACCACCCGCCGACCTCCGTCGAGCAGGTCGACAGCGTCTGTGACGCGGTAGTTGGGCAGGTTGAAGATCGTGCTCGCAGCATCTCGCTGCGAACCAGTATTCTCGTGCACAGGCTCGTGGTCCTCTGGGATGTGGCTGTCTAGACAACACCCATCACAGCAGGACCACGGGCCGTTCTACGCCAGCGACGCGACGCTCTCCTTCACCACGAGCCGCGAAGAGCCACCGAACCACGCCTCAAGGTTCAAGCCGTAGTCCAGGATCGGGCCGGCTTCCGAGGCCTTCCGGATGCCTCCCGGCGTCGGCTCGTGCCCATGGACCTCCGCGCCCGGCTCCGTCATCGACTCCACCACGGGATGATCGCCGGCAACGTTCTCCGCGATGTCCTCCAACACGGTGAACGTCGTCAGCACCACAGGCTTCTCCCCGTTCGTGGAACTCGCTCCGGATCCACCGGAGCATCCGGTGAGCAGCAGCGCTGCGCCCACTGCGGCTACGCCGAGCGCAGCACTCCATCGCCCTCGCACGCGCCTCGGCGACCTACCTCCTCTCACGACCACGTGCGTGACTAAGTTCGGCTCGACGAACTTTATGGTTCGGCACTGCGAATCTACGACCTCGACATGACGTACACTTGACGGTCGGCGGACCTGATATCGCCACATGTGGCACCACGGAGCTACTTAGACCCGACATCTGGTAGCTCCGGGCTGCCCCGCACACAACGACAACGAAGTAGCGGGCGGTGAAGACGACCATCAAACGTGCAACACCTAGGTTCGAGACACGCGTGCTGACGCGACAGGACTCGGCAGACCTGGCGTTCTTCTTCAGCACCTCGGCGAACACGCTTCGCTTCGCACAGCGGCTCGGGAGACCGGCGACGAGGATCCCATTACGCCCACGTCAGGACGGAAAGATCCGCGCATGCCGACCATTCGCACCGGTGGTCCCGACTTACGGCGGGCGCGAGCAAGCCGGGGCCGTTCCCAAACGGATCATCGCCTTCCTCAACGCCCCCACCAACCGGACCCTGGCGCGCGGAGGCATGACCGCGGGCAACACCAACTTCGGCGAGCACTACTGCCTTGCCGACCCCGTCATCTCGCGCAAGTGCGGCGTCCCAGACCTGTACAGGTTCGATCTGGTGGGCACCCAGTGCGACGTCGATCGGGTGAACGCAGACCTCGATCTCTCCTGGAAGAGGACAGGCGGGCCCGATCGCGTGCCGAATAAACACAGGAGGACAGCATGACCACCGCCGTACCGGCACTCGCGGCGTCCATCACCCCAACCGGATACCGCCACGACCCCACGGCTCGGCTGCGGCCGACCCACTGGAACCGCATCAGCGATGACAAAGTCCTCGAGATGTGGAGCCAGCTAACCGCGCACTTCTGGCCACGCGAAACGGTCCCACTATCCAGCGACGACCAGGAATGGCAGGCACTTGCCCCGCACGAGCGCACCCTGACCATGCGAGCGCTCACCGGGCTCGCCATGCTGGACACCGTGCAGGCAGCCGTCGGGGAGATCTGCCAGATCCAGGGGGCCCGGACAAAGCACGAGGAGGCGGTCTACTTCATGCAGTCCGTCCATGCACGCCCGCACCCTTCCGTGTTCTCGACCCTGACCAGAACCCGGGAGGTCGACGAGCCTTACCAGTGGGCGGTCAGCAACGATCTGCTTCAGCAACGATGCAAGAAGGTGCTCCAGTACTACTACGGACCCGACCCTCCGAAGCGGAAGGTCTTTTCCACCCTGCCCTACAGCCTGCAGCTCTACGCCGGCGTCTATCTGCCGTTGCACCTCTCCGTGCGCGCCTTCCTGACCAACACCGCCGACATGATCCGGCTCATCCTGGGCGACGAAGCTGTCCACGGCTACTACTCGGGTTACAAGTACGAGCGCGGACTGGAGGCCCATTCCGGGCGTCGCGACAAGATGCAAGATTTCATGTGCTGCCTACTCGGAGAGCCCCACGAGTCCCTCCGCCGCATGGAGGATGTCGCAGTCTTCGTGCGCTACAACGCGAGCAAGGACGTCATGAACCTCGGCTACCCGGCGCGATTCAACGGCGACGAGACGGCGGTGAGGCCGGAGAGCCTCGCCGCTCTGGCTCCCAGCGCCGACGAGAACCACGGCCTCTTCAGCAGAAGCGGGTCGTCATACGTCATCGGCAAGGCCGAGCACACCAGCGACGACGACTGGGACTTTTAACCCAACCGCCACTCCCACATATACGCCTCATAGAAAGAGAACAGCCCCTTGAGCAAGAACATCTCCGTCCTCGTAGGCAGCCTGCGCCGCGGCTCCTTTGCACGAAAAATCGCCCACAACGTTATCGGCTACTTTCCCGAAGGCTACAACGCACACATCGTTGAGATCCGCGACCTTCCTCTCTATGACTTCGACTACGACGACCCCGAGGTCACTGACAAACCCACCCCGCCGGAATACATGCAGTACCGAGAGGCCATCAAAGCCTCCGAAGGAGTCTTGTTCGTCACGCCGGAGAACAACCGCACCATCCCAGCCTGCCTGAAAAACGCCATCGACATCGGCTCCAAGCCCAACGGCGATGTCGCCTGGAAGAACCTCCCTGCAGGGATCATCAGCCACTCGGTCGGACGCATGGGCGGGTACAGCTCGCAGAAGAACCTTCGGCTGGCCCTGTCTTACTTCGACATGCCCACACCCGGGCAACCCGAAGTCTTCCTCGGCCGATCCCCGGCCCTGATCGATGAGAACGGGGACATCACCGCCGAGAAGACCATCGGATTCCTCCGCGACTACGTGCATCGGTTCACCCAGCTCGTCGACGCCCATCCGCGCGACTGAACGAGGAGGCCGACCCGGGATGCGCCAGCACGCACTGTCCCCGGGGCGGATTCGACTCTCCCCGACCTGGATTAATTCCCTTTTCCTTGTGGTCAGTTTTGACGTGACGATCAGCATCCCCAACGCTATCGGAAGAGTGAACATGTACGTTGACGATGCAACGACCCCTACTTCGGCTTGCCGCTGGCCGCGGGTGAGAACGCCATCCAGGGGCGGACGCGCTCGATTTCTTGCCAACCGACCCACTCGGCAACGACAATGATCATGGGGCGGAATCGGGGCCCAGCAGTCGTGCCGCGCCCTCTAGGGCCGCACTGTCACCGCCGCCGGCCCCCTTCCCGAACCGGTCCCGCTCTATTAGCTTGCAGATGCCACTTCCACGACGAGCGTAGGCACAGTAGCGGGCGACGATACGGATCCCAGCCCGAACCCGCCCCCAAGATCGACTCCAGCGACGCTTGGCGCGGGCAGGATCGGGCAAACCGCTGAAAACACCCGTTGCGCCGAGCAGCCTCCCCCCTCACTCACTTCAGGACGACACCGCTCATGCCTTTGAAAACAGACCAGATCCGCACCGCCTACCTGCATTACTTCGAGGAACGCGGTCATACCCTTATCCCCCGCGCCGGCCTGATCCCGGAGCGGGATGACACCACCCTGTTCACCGGAAGCGGCATGCAACCGTTGATGCCATACCTTCTGGGGGCGCCGCACCAGGACGGGATGCGGTTGGCGGATAGTCAACCAGCGGTGCGGGCGCAGGACATCGAGGATGTGGGCGACAACCGTCACACGACATTCTTCGAAATGCTCGGCAACTGGAGCCTCGGCGACTACTTCAAAACTGAGCAGATCCGCTGGTTCTTCGACTTCCTCACCCGCATCGTTGGGTTGGACCCGCATCGTTTGTATGTGACCGCGTTCGCCGGCGACGCGCAGGCGGGCATCCCGCGGGATGATGAGGTGGTGCAGATCTGGCAGCAGGTGTTCGCCGAACACGGCATCGATGCCCAGGTCGCGGTGATCGGCAGCCAAGCCGACGGGGACGCCCGTGGCATACAGGCGGGCGAGCGGATCTTCTTCTACGGTGATGAGGAGAACTGGTGGAGTCGTGGCAGAGGGCTGGCTGGCACCCCGATCGGGGACCCATGCGGACCGGACAGCGAAGTGTTCTACGACTTCGGACCCGAGCACCACAACCCGACCTATGGTCTCGCACATCCGGCTAGCGAAAGCGGCCGGTTCATGGAGATCGGTAACCAGGTGTTCATGCAATATCAGCGCCAACCCGGCGGCTCCTTCACCCCGCTGACTCACCGCAACGTGGATTTTGGCGGCGGCCTGGAAAGGATCGCCGCGGCCGCGAACAACGACCCTGACGTGTTCCAGGTCAGTGTGCTGCGCCCTATAATCAACCACCTGGAGAAGCTCAGCGGCCGCTCTTACCAGGACAAGACGGCGAGCATGCGCGTCATCGCCGACCACCTGCGTGCGGCGGTGTTCATGACCGTGGACGGGGTGCGGCCGGGGAACAAGGAACGCGGGTATGTGCTGCGCCGCCTGATGCGCCGGGCGATCCGGTACGCACAGGATCTTGGCATCCAGGGCAGCTTCCTACCCACCACGATCCCGGTGATCACCGCCCTCTACACCCGCGACTACCCGGAGCTCGACGAGCAGTACGAGACAATCGTGACGGTGCTCGAGAAAGAAGAACGCTCATTCCGGCGCACCCTCCGCAAAGGCCTGGAGGAACTGCACCGGCGAGGCCCTGCAGGGATGACCGGGGCAGACGTATTCACCCTGTACGACACTTTCGGGTTCCCCACCGAACTCACTGTGGAGGAAAGCCTCCGGAACGGATACATCCTGTCTCCTAGCTGGTGTGACGAATTTGGCCGGATCATGCAGCAGCAGCGCGCCCGCTCCCGCCCTACCATCACGCACCCCGGCCACACTCGGTAAATCGGCGTTGAACAGGCTGTAGGTGTTTGCCTCGGGCTTTCATCGTTGAGGTGTCCGAGGGGTGGGTCGTGATGGGTGAAGGTGCTCCTGACCTGGAAGAATAGGGCTTGTCTAAGGTCCATTTCACGCCAGTTCAGGGAGCACCTTCAGGGTGAATGCTACCGGGTTGTATCCACGTCCTCATGTTGATGTCGCGCCGGTGTCTGCGGTCGGTCAGGCCGGTGGTGTGTTGCTGACCGAGACCGTCCGCGCGACGGGCCTGGCCGTCGAGCTTTCGAGGGCGCTGGCGCCGTGGCGGAAGCCGTTCTCGCGGCATGATCCGGGGAAGATCCTCACCGATCTCGCGCTCATGTTGGCGGTCGGTGGGGATTGCCTGGCTGACGTCGCCACGCTCCGAGCGGAGCCTGATGTGTATGGGTCCGTGGCCTCGGATCCGACGATCTCTCGCCTGCTGACGACCCTCGCGGCTGACGCCCGGGCGGTCGAGAATGCGATCAGTGCCGCCCGCCGGAAAGCACGCAGTCGAGCCTGGGCCCTGGCCGGCGAGTATGCTCCCAGCGCGGGGGTCACGGCGAAGAGCCCGCTGGTCATCGACCTGGACGCTTCGCTGGTGACCTCTCACAGCGAGAAGGAGTTCGCGCGGCCGACGTTTAAGAAGGGCTTCGGATTCCATCCGTTGCTCGCGTTCGTCGACCACGGCACCGGCGGGTCCGGAGAGATGTTGGCCTGTCTCCTGCGCCCCGGGAACGCCGGCTCGAACACCGCAGCGGACCATAAGAGCGTGATCGCCGATGCGCTGGCCCAAGTCGGGATGGGATCCCGGCCGGGGCGGAAGGTGCTGGTCCGGATCGACGGGGCCGGCGGCACGAAGAAGACGCTGCAGGAGTTGGTGAAGCGGCGGGTCTCGTACTCGGTCGGGTTCACCCTGCCCGCGAATACGCCGGAGCTGTTCGGCCTGATCCCGAAGCACGTCTGGGAACCCGCCTATAACTCTGATGGCGAGGTGCGGGAGGGAGCGGACGTCGCGGAGCTGACGGGGCTGCTCGGCCTCGATGAGGACTGGCCGGACGGGATGCGTGTCATCGTCCGTCGCGAGCGCCCTCATCCCGGTGCGCAACTGCGGTTCGATGACGTCGATGGCTACCGCCTGACGGCGTTCGCGACCAACACCACGCAGGGTCAGCTCGCGGACCTCGAGTTCCGTCACCGTCGCCGTGCTCGCTGCGAGGACCGGATCCGCGTGGCGAAGGACATGGGCCTGCGGAACCTGCCCCTGACGTCGTTCGCGCAGAACCGGATCTGGTGCCAGATCGTGGCCCTGGCCAGCGAGATTACTGCTTGGATGGGGATGCTCGGCTATGCCGGCCAGCCCGCAAGGAGGTGGGAGCCTAAACGCGCCCGGCACCGCTTGTTCCAGATCCCCGCGACTATCGCGCGCCATGCTCGACAGCAGGTCCTGCACTTCTCGGAGCGGTCGATCTGGGCTCGGATCGTCCAGGCCGGCCACGCCCGCCTCGCCCAGTTGCCCGCCCCCGCTGGATAGCCCACGGCCCTGTCACTGACCGCACTCTCTGAAGGACCCACGGCCCTGGACGCCCGACCACCGCGACCGACACGCGGCGGACCGTCACACCCTCATGCCAGAATGAGTCCGCAAAGATCGGCAACGACGCCGACCGAGCGGACCTACCGACCCCATGAAAGATCGAGGTTTGTTGTGGTCGGCCCGGATGAAGCGCCCTGGGTTCCGTTCCGAGTCTCGCGAAAGAGAATCGGAATATGCCCGAAACGGGCTTTTCGCAGGTGAGGGTGTAGCGGCCGGTGGCGGGGTGGGCGCGTCGGTGCGGGGATATGTGTCGAGGTCTCCCGATGATGGAAGTTATGACGCTCGCCATCTGGAAGACCTCGACATGTTCAACGCTACCTTCTCGAGCCCTGCCCTCGATGCCTTCTGCGGCCTGGACGGGCTGGGGCTCACAGTCACCGGTCAGCGCATCGAGCCCGGCACGGCGGTCCTGGAGTGTCGGGTCCTCGAGGATGACCAGTGGTGCCATCGCTGTGGCCAGGCGGGTGTTCCTCGTGGCACAGTGACCAGGACGATCGTGCACACTCCACTGGGCTGGCGGCCAACTCTGCTGCCGGTTGGGGTGCGGCGCTATCGCTGCGTTGACTGCTGCACCATATGGCGGCAGGACACGTCGAAAACTGCAGCGGCCCGGGAGAAGCTCTCCCGGGCCGCGATCTACTGGGCGTTCAAGAGCGTGGTCATCGACCGGATGTCGACCTCCCGGGTCGCCGAGAACCTCGGCACTGCCTGGCATACCGTGAACGACGCTGTCCTCGACGCCGGCTCCGAGCTGCTGATCAATGATCCTGCCCGGCTTCACGGAGTCCGAGTGATCGGCGTCGATGAGCACGTCTGGTCGCACACCAGTGGCGGCAGCAAGTACGTCACCGTGATCATCGACCTCACTCCGATCCGCGATGGCACCGGCCCCTCGAGGCTGCTGGACATGGTCCCGGGCCGCTCGAAGAAGGTCTTCAAGACCTGGCTCCAGGAGCAGAAGCCCGTCTTCCGGGACCGGATCGAGACGGTCGCGATGGACGGGTTCACCGGATTCAAAACCGCCGCTGCGAAAGAGATCCCGCAGGCCGTCGCGGTGATGGATCCTTTCCACGTTGTGGCCCTGGC
This sequence comes from Brachybacterium sp. JB7, assembly GCF_003335205.1. NCBI lineage: Bacteria > Bacillati > Actinomycetota > Actinomycetes > Micrococcales > Dermabacteraceae > Brachybacterium > Brachybacterium sp. JB7. The sequence goes on from NZ_QPGN01000006.1 coordinate 146,511, forward strand.
AGGTGATGCACTGGACCAGTGCCGGCAGCGGATCCAGCAGGTCACCCGCGGGCACCGCGGCCGTTCTGGGGATCCTCTCTACGGGATCCGCCGAACCCTCCGCACCGGTGCAGAGCTCCTCACAAGCCGTCAATGCGACCGCCTGAACAGCGTGTTCGCCGCCGATGAGCACGCCACGGTCACCCCACCTGTGGCATCTTCCAGCGGATCGTCCAGGCCTACCGCAACCCCGACCGCGCCGCCGCGAAGCAGCAACTCGCCGGCGCGATCACGGACCTCGCCGGCGACGTCCCTCCCTCGCTGACCGAGGTCATCACCCTCGGCCGCACCCTGAAACGCCGGGCCGAGGACGTGCTGGCCTACTTCGACCGGCCCGGCACCAGCAACGGACCCACCGAAGCGATCTGTGAGTCTGGCTCTGGCTGATCTGGGATCGGCTGGTCAGGATGGATACCGGTCGTGTCGAACCGGGTGTGACTCTCGAAGCAATTGGCCCGCAGCTTGCGGTGTCTTCCCGTTGAATTGTCCGCTCGGTGCGGCCCGGCCGGCGCCGTCCAGCCCATCTCGGTGACCTCATCAGGAGACTGCCCGACCCTCGGGTCGTGGCCCATCACAGATTCGCCCCGAAGTGACCTCTTCCCGGACCGGCGCCGGCCGTTCAGCGACCGTGACCATGTCCGTCTCGCGGAGGGGAGCGTCGATCGCCATGGCTATCGTCGCGCATGCTCGTCCATTCGTCATCGGCGTGGACACCCGCGCCCGCAACCACGCCGTCTCAATTCTCGCTTGCCCGACCGGCGAGATCGTTGATGAGGCCCAGTTTCCAGACACCGCCGCAGGCCTGTCTCGGGCCGTGTCGTGGGCCGGGCACCGCACCGGCGGTGACGTCACTGTGCTCTGGGCGATCGAGGGCACCGGTACCTACGGTGCTCGTCTGCGCGCAGTAGCCGCGGACACCGGATACACGGTCGTCGAGGCTCCGCGGATGAACGCCCGCGCGAACCGCACGATCGGCAAGTCTGACCCGCTCGATGCACGCCGTATCGCTGCCGCAGCCCTCCCGCTGCACGAGACGCAGCTGCGCGAACCGCGCGCTGACGACGGCGTCCGCGCGGCTGTCAAGGTGCTGCTCGCCGCCCGCTCACCCAGGCCCAAATCGACGCAACTGCCGCATGGCGAGCCCGCGATGAAGCCCTCGCCACAGCGACCGCACGCGGCGAGGCCACCAGGCTCGCTAAACGAGTCGCCGCGCTCGACAAGGAGCTCAAGGACATCACCAAGCGCATCACAGACCTTGTTCGCCAGAGCCCCGCTGGTGGCCTGCTCGACCAGCCCGGCATCGGCCCGGTCACCGCCGCCATCGCGTTGACGTCCTGGTCGCATCTGGGTCGGATCAGATCCGAGGCTGCGTTCGCCAGACTCGCCGGCGCCAGCCCGATCCCCGCGTCCTCGGGCAACACCGTGCGGCACCGCATCAACCGCGGCGGTGACCGCCGTCTGAACCGCGCCCTCCACATGGCCATCGTCGCTCGCATGCGCATGGACCCAAGAACTCGCGCCTACGTCGAGCGCCGCACTGCTGAAGGACGCACCCTCCGCGAAATTCGCCGCTGCCTGAAGCGCTACCCCGCCCGCGAGATCTACCGTCACCTCACCACCGCAGCCCGTGCCCGACTCACCGCTTGACAAACATAGGAGATTCAACGGCCGCCTCGAGCACCTCCGCGGCACCGCCCTCGGCTTCCACACCCTCACCCACTACATCATCCGCTCGCTTCTCGACACCGGAGGATTCAGGCCACTGCTACACCTTTAAATGCGATGAGCCCGATACACGCGCTTTGGCACTTAACCCGCGCCTCCCGCTCCGGAACGTTCCGGGACGCGAAGAAGCCCCACCGGTTGACCGGTGGGGCTTCGACTGTCGGTGCGCCATCAGGGACTCGAACCCCGGACCCGCTGATTAAGAGTCAGCTGCTCTAACCAACTGAGCTAATGGCGCCGAACAAAAAAGAACTTTACCCCTCGGGCACCGACCTGCCAACTCGAGAGCACTCTCTGTGAGCGAGCCGACAGCAGCTCCCGTATCGCGGCTTCGGACCGGGGCGGGCCTCGCGATCACATAGACTCGACGTGTTCAGGAAGGTCGACGCGCGAGGGTCCACGGATCGTCGGCGAAGGAGGTCAGGGTGAGGATCGCGGTCACCGGTGCCACAGGTGTGCTCGGCCAGGAAGCCGTCGAGGCGCTCGTCGCCGCCGGCCACGAGGTCACCGGCATCACCCGACGCGATTCCGGGGTCCCGATCATCGAGGGTCGCGGCGGCCGAGCCGTCGTGGCGGACGTCTTCGACCGCACCGATCTGGCCCGCGCCTTCCGCGGGTACGAGGTCGTCATCAACACCCTCGCCCATGTCCCCGTCGGCATGGCGGGCCTGCGCCCGCTGTCCTGGCGCGAGGACGACAAGCTCCACCTCGAGGGCTCCGTCGCCATCGCCCGCGCCGCGGCCGACGCGAACGTGCGCAAGCTGATCCAGGAGTCCACGATCTACCTGTACCCGGACAACGGGACGGACTGGATCGGCGAGGACCAGCCGCTCAGCGTGCGCAACCAGGCGTTCCGCCCACGCGTCGCCGAGATGCGTGCCGCCGTGGACTTCGCCGCGGCCGGTCGCAGCTCCGTGATCCTGCGCCTGGGCCAGCTCTTCGGCCGCGACCAGCACACCACCCATGCGCTGAAGGCCACGCGCTCGGGCGATCCCATCCTGCTGGGCAAGCCCGAGAACTATGTGACGCTGCTGCACCACACCGACGCGGGCCGGGCCTTCGTGGCGGCTCTGCGCGCGGACAGCGGCTTCTACAACGTCGGGGGCGAGCCGATCACCAAGGCCCGCTGGGCGAAGGATCTGGCCGCGGAGGCCGGTGTCGAGCACCCTGCGAAGTTCTATCCGGAGATCACCCAGGCGATCGTCGGCACCCGACTGGACACCCAGCGTCGATCGCTGCGCGTCTCCTCGGTGCGCTTCATGTCCGAGACCGGATGGCGGCCGACGGTCGGCCCGTCGACGCCGGGCTGGTCCCGCCGCTGACCTCGTACGGCCCGTGCCCGGCACGCCCCCGGCATGATCATGGGGGCCGCGGCGCAGAGCCCGGGATACTGATGCCATGACGTCTGCGACCTCTGTACCCGCTCCCCCTTCCGACGGCTCCCGCTGCCCCTGCGGCCTGGGCGACGTCTACGGCGCCTGCTGCGGGCCGGTGCTGCGCCAGGAGCGCCGCGCCGCGACCGCTGAAGCGCTCATGCGCTCGCGGTACACGGCCTTCGCCGTGCGGGACGTCGAACATCTGCTGCGGTCCTGGCATCCGCAGGAGAGGCCCCCGCGCGAAGAGCTCGACGCCTCCCTCACGGACGGCACTCGCTGGCTGCGCCTGGAGATCCTCTCCACCTCTGACGGCGGCCCCTTCGATGACGAGGGCACGGTCGAGTTCCTGGCGATCGCGCGCACGCCCGAGGGTCGGCACCGACAGCACGAGACCTCACGCTTCGTGCGGGAGGGTGGTGCGTGGCTGTACGTCAGCGCACAGGAATGAGGGACGCCCCCGGGCAATAGGCACGGGGGCGTCCGTCGGGCGTCAAGGCCGTCCGTTGGGAGGCCTGCGAGATCAGCGGCCGGACGCCGCGACCTTCTTCTCCGCGTTCTTGGCCGCATCCTGCAGGATCGAGCCGAGCTCTGCCGCGTACTTCTCGGCATCCTTCGAGCGGGGCAGGGAGGAGTTCTTCAGGGACTTCGCGCTCTTCTTCGCCGAGCGCTCGGTGGACCGGCGCGCCTCGCGCATGGTCTTCGCGAGCTTCTCGCCCCGAGTGGGCTCGCGCCGGGAGGCAGCGACCGCGACGGCGATGCCTGCTCCGAGCACGACCACGCCGATGACGCCTCCCACGACCGCTGTCAGCGGCACCGGGGAGGACTTCTCGTCACCGGCTTCGGAAAAACCCTTCACCGAACCGACGAGCTCGTTCTTCCAGCGGGTCACCGCATTCTTCGGGTTCACGCGATCGACCAGCTCGTCGATGTCCGACGCCAGGTTGTCCTGGCGTCGGTAGGCCTCGTCGCGCATGTCGTCCAGGCTGTTCTTCTTGGCCACCACTGCCTCCGGGTGTCGTCAGGGCTTGATCACGCTGATCGTATCGCGAGCAGGCGATCCGCTTCGCCTCCTCGACCGTTCTGGTCCGTTCCGTGGACCCTCGGGCCGTCGGCGCGGCCCGCCCTCACAGGCGGGCCGACCGGTTCAGCCCTGCGTGCGCGACAGGAAGTCGTCGGCGCCGCCCACCAGCTCGACGTGCCCGGTCGGCACGTCGGCCGTGGCCATAGCGGCCACCTCGGCGGCGAACTCGTCGACCGAGTAGAGCTTGCCGGCGGCCTCGCGGCGCTCCTCGAGCGCGCCGGGGCGGGCACGGTTCAGCAGGGTCGCGGTGACGGTGCCCTCGATCATGTCGCCGGAGACGACCACGAAGGAGACGCCCTTCTCGGACATCTCGCCGAGACGCTCGGTGAGCGCGTCCTCGCCAGCTCGCTTGGACCGGGCGACCTGCTCGTACTCGGGCATGGTCTCGACCTGGTCGATGAAGTGCGCCTGGTGGCTGGTCACGAACACGACGCGGCCGCCGACCGACAGGTGCTCCAGCCCTGCGGTCAGGGCGTCGGACTGTGCATCACGGTTCAGGCGCATCGCGTAGTCCTCGCCGAGGTCCGCCTCCATCCCGCCGGAGGCGTTCAGGACCAGCAGATCCAGGCTGCCGAAGGTGTCGACCGCGGCCTGGATGAGGCCCCGCACCTCGTCCGGGACCGTGAGGTCGGCGCCGACCGCGAGGGCCTTGCCGCCGGCGGCCTCGATCTCGGCGACGACCTTGTTCGCGCGGGGGGCCTTCTGTCGGTAGTTGATCACGACGTTCGCGCCCTGCTCGGCGAGCAGCTTCGCGGTGGACGCACCGACTCCTCGGGAGGATCCGGTGACGACGGCGGTCTTGCCTTCGAGGGCGCTCATGAAGGTCTCCTGTGCTGCGGGGGTTCGTGGTGTCGATGTCAGGGGCGGGCGCATGCACCGCCCGCGTCGGGCCGGGTGCGTCGCGCCACCAGGGACATCAGCCTACCGGAGCATGCCCTGCGGCCCGATAGGCTGGGCGGGCGCGCGAGTGGCGGAATCGGTAGACGCGCTGGATTTAGGTTCCAGTGCCCCCAGGGCGTGAGGGTTCGAGTCCCTTCTCGCGCACGTATCACCCCCGCGATGAGGAGACGCTCCATGACCCTGTTCGGGCTCGTCCGCCATGGGCAGACGGACTACAACCTGCAGAACCGCTTCCAGGGGTCCTCGGACATCCCGCTGAATGCGACCGGGATCGCCCAGGCGCATGCTGCGTTCGCTCAGCTGCCGCCGGTGGACTGGGACGTGATCGTCACCTCACCGCTGAAGCGGGCCGAGCAGACGGGCCGGATCATCGGCGAGGACCACGACATCCCCTTCGGCGGCACCGATCCGCGATTCGTGGAGATCGACTGGGGCATCGCCGAGGGACAGGCCGTGGAGGAGATGGAGCAGCGGTATCCCGAGCGCTCCTTTCCCGGCCGTGAGGATCATCAGGCGGTGGCCGATCGTGGCTACGACGGACTCGAGGCGCTCGAGGAGCGCTACCCGGGGCAGAAGGTCCTGGTGGTCGCGCACGGCACCCTGATCCGCTTCATCCTCTCGGGGATCATCGAGCAGCCGCTGCCCTCGATCCCCAACGCGACGCTGTCGCTGGTCGAGCTCGAGGACACGACCTGGCGCGTCCGGATGATCGCGGGCGAGGAGGTCGACCATGCCGTGAAGGTCGCCACCCGCGAGCAGAACCCGCGCTTCCATGTGGAGAAGTCCCAGCTGGCACCGTCGCAGGTCGTGGCGGCCGCCCCTGGTGAGGACAGCGACCTGACCGGACCCGACGAGGAGGTCTCCTGATGTCCAACCGCACCGCCGTCGACGCCGAGGGTTCCTGGTTCGAGCCGGAGCACATCGCCCAGCTGCGTCGCCACCTGCCCATCCCCTACCTCGACATCGTGCCGGTGCGCACCGATGTCGATGGTGCCGTCGTCGAAGTGGGGCTCCTGCTCCGGGCGTCCGGCAGCGGGCAGATCGTGCGCGCCATCGTCTCCGGGCGGATCATGATCCACGAGACGATCCGCGAGGCGATCTCCCGCCACATCGAGAAGGATCTGGGGCCGATGGCGATGCCGCGCATCCCGGTCTCCCCGGTGCCGTTCACCGTCGCGGAATACTTCCCGACGCCCGGCATCTCCCCCTTCCACGACCCGCGCCAGCATGCGATCTCGATGGCCTATGTGGTCCCCGTCGACGGGGAGACCGCGCCGCAGGAGGATGCTCTGGAGCTGACCTGGTTCGGCATCGACGAACTGCAGCAGGAGTTCACGCCGCTGGACGAGATGAGCGGCGGCCACGATCTCATCGTGCGTCGGGCGCTCGCGCACGTGGGCGCTGCCTGAGACGGCTCCTGCGTCCGACGACGAGCGCCCCTGACCCACGACGAGTCAGGGGCGCTCGCTCATTGCCCGAGTCGACAGTTCAGGGGCTCGACAGTTCAGGGTCCGACGGCGAGGGTGACGGTGAGCGGCCGCAGGGCCTCACCGCACCTCGTCGGCGGGACGACAGGACGCTCGCCGAGGGGCAGGCGTCGCCGTCGGGTCAGCCGAGGAGCCGCGCCACGTGCTGCGCGAGGGCCCGGAAGGCCTTGCCACGATGGGAGATCGCGTCCTTCTCCTCGGGAGCGAGCTCACCGGCGCTGCGTGTCTGGCCGTCGGGGAGGAACAGCGGGTCGTACCCGAACCCTCCTTCGCCGTGCCGCTCATGCAGCAGCCGCCCCACCATCTCGCCGCGCTCGACCACCTCGGTGCCGTCGGGCGCCACCAGGGCCGCGGCGCAGACGAAGCGTGCACCACGATGCTCGTCGGCGATGTCGCCGAGCTGGGCGAGCAGCAGGTCGTTGTTCGCCTCGTCGTCCCCGTGCCGGCCGCTCCAGCGGGCCGAGAAGATCCCCGGGGCCCCTCCCAGCACGTCCACCGCCAGGCCGGAATCGTCGGCGACGGCGAGCAGGCCCGTCGCCTTCGCGGCGGAGCGCGCCTTCAGCAGCGAATTGCCGTCGAAGGTGACCTGGTCCTCGACGACGTCGGGCAGGGAGATCCCGGCGGAGGAGATCACCTGCTCGGGGTCGAGACCCGGCACCGCGGCGGCGAGGATCCGCTGCAGCTCCCGCAGCTTCTTGGCGTTGTGGGATGCGAGGATCACGCGTGCCCCGGTGGGCACGTCGGCTCGGGCGGTGCTGTCGGCAGCGCTCATCGCTGCTCGGCAAGGACGTCGCGCTGGATCTGCGCGAGCTCTGCGCAGCCGCCGGTGGCGAGATCCAGCAGAGCGCCGAGCTCGGTGCGGTCGAAGGGGGCACCCTCGGCGGTGCCCTGCACTTCGACGAAGGATCCTGATCCGGTGACCACGACGTTCATGTCGGTCTGGGCCGTGACGTCCTCGCGGTACTCGAGGTCCAGCAGCGGCCGGCCCTCGACGATGCCCACGCTGATCGCGCTCACGGAATCGGTGAGGACCTGCTTCGCCGCCGGCACCGCGGCGTGCTGCTTGCCCCAGGCGATCGCGTCGGCCAGCGCCACGTAGGCGCCGGTGATCGCGGCGGTGCGGGTGCCGCCGTCGGCCTGCAGCACGTCGCAGTCCAGCTGGATCGTGTTCTCACCGAGCGCGTCCAGGTCGATGATCGCGCGCAGGGAACGCCCGATCAGGCGGGAGATCTCGTGGGTGCGGCCGCCGATCTTGCCCTTGACGCTCTCGCGGGCTCCACGGGTGTTGGTGGCGCGCGGCAGCATCGCGTACTCGGCGGTGACCCAGCCGGAGCCGGAGCCCTTCTTCCACCGCGGGACGCCCTCGGTGAAGCTGGCCGCGCACAGCACGCGGGTGCGACCGAATTCGATGAGGGCGCTGCCCTCGGCATGGTCGAGCCAGTTGCGGGTGATATGCACGTCACGCAGCTGGTCAGGGGTGCGGCCGTCGACGCGGTCGCCGGCCGGGGTGGGGTTCTGGGTGCTCATCGAGCGGGTTCTCCTCCGTGTCGCTCAGGCGTACTGATCGAGGATAGCCGTGATCGGCGAGGCGGCGCCCCGAGCCGGGCCCTGCCGGCCCCGGACACAGAGCGGTTCAGGAGGGGGACTCCGACCGGCTGGTGTCGTAGACGGCCTTGGGCGTCGCGAGCTCCAGCGGACCGGGGTACACGCTGCGCGCTTCGGCCAGCGGCACCGCCGGGTCCGTCCACGCGGCGATATGGGTGAGCACCACCCGGCCCGCCTGCGCGGTGACCGCGGCCTCACCGGCCCGCAGCCCCGTCAGGTGCACGCCGGTGAAGCGGTCGTCGCGCCCTTCGATGTATCCGGCCTCGCACAGGAAAAGGTCCGCTCCGACGGCCAGATCGTCCAGGGCCTGGCAGGTGTCGGTGTCCCCCGAGTAGGCGAGCACGTCGCCGCCTGCGGTGATGCGGAAGCCATAGGCCTCCACGGGATGGACCACCTCGCGCACCTGGATGTCGAACGGTCCGATGGAGAACTGCTGGTGGTCCCGGAGCACGTGGTAGTCGAAGGGCACGCAGTCCACACCGTCGGGCACCGGGCCCTTGCGGCCCAGCACCGCCGAGAGCCGCTCCGGGAGGGGCTCGGGAGCGTGGATCGGCAGCTGCGGCAGATCATCGCGCTCGTGGTAGGCCCAGAAGACCTCGAGACCGGTGAGGTCCAGGAAGTGATCGGGGTGCAGATGAGAGATCAGCACAGCGTCGAGATCGGCCGGATCGATGGCGGACTGCAGCGGTCCGAACGCTCCGGAGCCGAGGTCCATGAGCACGCGCCAGACGCGCCCGTTCTCGTCCTCCTGCTCGAGGAGGTAGCTGGAGGCCGCGCCTCCGGGACCGGCGAAGCTGCCGCTGCAGCCGATGACGTGGATCCTCATGACGTCACCACCGGCAGGCTCGCGGTCATGTCGAGCATCGGCCCCAGGAACCGCCGCGACAGGCGCACGAAGGAGGCGCTGCCCGGCCCCTCGGCAGTCTGCGCGAAGACGTGCCGCGGGGCGTCCGAGGACTCCCGCAGCAGGGACGCGCCGCGCAGCTGGCGGTACACGTCCAGCGCGGTCTCCTCGGCGGAGGAGACCAGCGAGACGTCGGGACCCATGACATAGCTGATGGGGCCGGCGAGCATCGGGTAGTGGGTGCAGCCGAGCACCAGGGTGTCCACGCCGGCCTCGCGCACCGGGGCCAGATACCTCTCGGCCACCTCGATGACCTCTTCGCCGGTGGTCACCCCGTTCTCGACGAACTCGACGAAGCGCGGGCAGGCCTGAGTGATGATGTCCAGCTCGGGGGCGGCGGCGAAGGCGTCCTCGTAGGCGCGCGAGGTGACCGTGCCCTCGGTGGCGATCACGCCCACCCTGTGGTTGCGGGTCGAGGCCACGGCGCGGCGCACCGCCGGCTGGATGACCTCGATGACGGGCACGTCGTAGCGCTCACGGGCGTCGCGCAGCACAGCCGCGGAGGCGGTGTTGCAGGCGATGACGAGCATCTTCACGCCGTGCTCGACCAGGTTGTCCATGATGTCCAGCGTCAGGGAGCGCACCTCGGCGATCGACCGTGGGCCGTACGGCCCGTGCTCGGTGTCGCCGATGTAGACCAGCTCCTCCTGAGGCAGCTGGTCGAGGATGGCTCGGGCGACGGTGAGCCCGCCCACCCCGGAGTCGAAGATCCCGATCGGCGCGTTGTTCATCTCGGCAAGGCTAGTGTCGTTACTGCTCAAGAGCAGTGATGCCTCGCGCACTGGGTGCAGTTTCACAGTCTGGTCACAGGACGGCAACGATCAGTCGAGCGCCCGCAGCAGGCTCTCCTGCAGCCAGGACAGCAGCTCGTACACGGCGATGACGATGTCCGAGCCCACCTGGTCGCTGTCCTCCGAGCTCGCCTCCTCCACGCGCTCGCCGATCTGCTGCAGCATCCGCACCGTGTCGAAATCACCGTCGCGCTGGAGATCCAGACGGTCCGCCAGGACGATCCGCACGTCGTTGAGCGCGCGGAGCATCGACAGGGCCTGCTCGTCGTCCAGCACCACCTCGCCGTGGCCCGGCCCGCTCGCGTCCAGCAGCGAGATCACGGCGGTGAGGTCGGTGAGCTTGCCGTCGGCGAGCTCCTGCTGGCCGAAGCGACGGAACTCGCCGGCCAGGGTCTCGTCCTCGGACGCGGCGGGGAACAGGCGCTTGACGGCGGAGTCGGCGGGTTCGCGAGCGTCCTGCCCGGCGAACTCGGCCTCCAGGCGGCGCAGCGGATCCTCGCTCGCCGCGGCCTTGCGCAGCACCTCCGGGTCCCGGTCGATGCCCAGGTCAGCACGGATGAGGTCCGCCGTCTCCTGCGCGACCTGGGAGATGATCGCCTTCTCCTCGCTGTCGAGCCGGCAGGCGAGGCTGCCGTCGGCACGACGCCTGAACGCGTGCGCCATCAGCCCTCCCCCACTCTCTCCAAGGTCGCCTGCAGGCCGAACGAATGCATCGCCTGCACGTCGGTCTCCATCCGCTCGCGCGAGCCGCGCGAGACCGTCGCACGGCCCTCCTCGTGCACCTGCATCATCAGCTGCTCGGCGACGAGGCGGGAGTAGCCGAAGTGGCGGCGCAGGACGAACACGACATAGCTCATGAGGTTCACGGGGTCGTTCCAGACGACGGTGCACCAGGGACCGTCCGTCTCGGCGTCCACCTGGGTGCTGCGGTCGAGGTCTGTCAGCGAGCTCGTCCCGGAACCGGCCCGCCGCTGCTCCACCGGCATTCGTGCTCCTTCTCTGTTCCACCGCGCCCCGGTCCGTGAGATCGTCCGCCGGGAAGCGGCTCGGACGAGTCTACGGGGCGTCCCCGTCAGCCGGTCGGCCCGGCACGCATTACGGTGGACACTGTGACTTCTGCCCTGCTCACCGACCTCTACGAGCTGACGATGCTCCAGGCTGCCCGCCAGGCGGGCACCGCCTCGCGCCGCAGCGTGTTCGAGGTGTTCACCCGCTCCCTCCCCGAGGGCCGCCGCTACGGCGTGCTCGCCGGCACCGGGCGCGTGCTCGACGCCATCGCGGACTTCCGCTTCGACGAGGCCGACCTGCGCTATCTGCGCCGCACCGGCGTGCTCGACGAGGAGACCCTCGCGCACCTCGCCGACTATCGCTTCACCGGCGACGTGCACGGCTACGAGGAGGGCGAGCTCTTCTTCCCCAACTCCCCCGTGATGCGCCTCGAGGGCACCTTCGAGGACGCGGTGATGCTGGAGACGGTCATCCTGTCGATCCTCAACCACGACAGCGCCGTGGCCTCCGTCGGATCGCGGATGATCACCGCCGCTCGGGGCAGGCCCTGCATCGAGATGGGCGGGCGACGCGTCCACGAGGACGCCGCCATCGCCGCTGCCCGCGCCGCCTACATCGTGGGGTTCGCGTCCACCTCGAACCTCGCCGCCGGAGCCCATTACCGGGTCCCTGCCGCCGGCACCTCCGCGCATGCCTTCACCCTGCTGTTCGACTCCGAGGAGGAGGCGTTCCGTGCTCAGATCGCCTCGCAGGGGGTGGGGACCACTCTGCTGGTGGACACCTACGACGTCGACGCCGCCGTGCGCCTGGCCGTCGAGATCGCGGGGCCGGAGCTGGGCGCGGTGCGCCTGGACTCCGGGGACCTCGGTGCCCAGTCCATCCGGGTGCGTGCCCTGCTCGACTCCCTCGGTGCGACCTCCACCAAGATCACGGCCACCGGCGATCTCGACGAGTTCCGTGTCGAGGAGCTCGCGCAGGCCCCGCTGGACGGCTACGGCATCGGGACCCGCCTGGTCACCGGCGGCGGGCATCCCGCCCCCGGCTTCGTCTACAAGCTGGTCGAGCGCGAGGGCGCCGACGGGCAGATGCACCCGGTGGGCAAGCGGTCCCAGGACAAGGCCACCCTCGGCGCCGGCAAACGTGCCTTCCGCATGCTCGTCGGCGACCGCGCCCATGCGGAGCTGGTGCTGCCCGGCGAGGCCGAGATCGCCGAGTTCGAGCGGGAGCTGACCGCGGAGCTGATCTCCGCAGAGGCCTCCCCCGAGTGGCGCCGCACGAACCTGCGGCCGCTGCAGGTGCCGATGATCCGCGGCGGTGAGCCCGTGCAGTCCCTGCGCGCACCGCAGCAGGTCGAGGCCGCGCGGGCGCGCCATGCGGCCTCGGTCGCGGAGCTCGCGCTGGACGTCGAGGACGGCCCCGACGGTCCGATCGCGATCCCGACCGTCACCGACGGCATCGAGGCGGCCCGCGTCCTGCGCTGACCGAGCAGCGATCAGTCTGCGAGCGATCGCGACCGCTCAGCGTCGGCTGCGAGCGATCAGCGTCGCCTGCGAGCGCTCAGCGTCGGCCGACGAACCAGCCGCGCACGATGCTGATCCGCTCTTGGATCTGCTCGGCGTCGGCCTGCGCGACCGCCGGGCCGCCGCTGCGGCTGCGCAGCGTGTTGTGCACGGACCCGTGCGGGGTGCCGGACTTGCGGGCCCACGCGGAGACCAGGGTGCTGAGCTCCTTGCGCAGCTCCATCAGCTTGCGGTGATCCACCACGCCGGTCGGCGGGGCGCTGTCCGCGCCGCCGCTCTTCTGGCGTCGTGCCTGCTGCTGGGCCTGCTGCTGCTGGAGGACCGTGCGCATCTGATCGGCGTCGAGCAGGCCGGGGATCCCCAGGAACTCCTGCTCGTCCTCGCTGCCCGCGATGCCGCCGGCGCCGTACTCGCCACCGTCGAACAGCACGCGGTCGAAGGACGCCTCGGATTCGAGCGCCTCGAAGCTCATCTCGAGCTGGTCACTGGCCTGTTCGGAGCGGTTCGCCTCCTCCAGGAGGCTCTCGTCCAGGCCCGTCTCCTCGTCCCCGGTCGCCGGGCGCAGGTCCAGCACGTGATCGCGCTCGGCCTCCAGCTCGGCGGCGTGGGCCATGAGGATCGGCACCGTGGGCAGGAAGATGCTCGCGGTCTCGCCGCGGGTCCGCGACCGCACGAAGCGGCCCACGGCCTGGGCGAAGAACATGGGCGTGGCGGTCGAGGTGGCGTAGACCCCGACCGACAGGCGGGGCACGTCGACACCCTCGGACACCATGCGCACCGCGACCATCCAGCGATCGTCGGAGGCGGAGAAGTCGTCGATGCGCCGGCCCGAGCCGGCATCGTCGGAGAGCACCACCGTGGGCGCCTGCCCGCAGATCCGCTGCAGCGTCGCGGCATAGGCGCGGGCCGCCTTCTGATCCGTCGCGATCACGAGGCCGCCGGCGTCGGGCACGTGCCGCCGCACCTCGGTGAGGCGACGATCCGCTGCCGAGAGCACCGACTGCATCCATTCGCCGTCGGGGTCCAGGGCGGTGCGCCACGCCTGCTGGGTGATGTCCTTGGTCTCCAGCGCTCCGAGCTGCGCGGAGACCTCGTCCCCCGTCTTGGTGCGCCAGTGCATGCGGCCCGAGTAGGTCATGAACAGCACGGGGCGCACGACGTGGTCGCGCAGCGCCTCGCCATAGCCGTAGGTGTAGTCGGCCTTCGAGCGGGAGAAGCCCTCGCCGTCCTCCTCGTAGACCACGAAGGGGATCTGGGAGGAGTCGGAACGGAACGGGGTGCCGGTCAGCGACAGCCTTCGCACCGCCGGATCGAAGGCATCGCGCACGCCGTCGCCCCAGGTCAGCGAGTCACCGGCGTGGTGGATCTCATCGAGGATCACCAGCGTACGGTCCGCCTCGGTGCGTGCTCGGTGCAGCGCCGGGTGCATGCCGACCTGCGCGTAGGTCAGCGCGACGCCCTGGTAGTGGGCACCGTGGGTCCCCTGGGCGTTCGTGAAGTTCGGGTCCAGCGAGATGCCCACGCGCGCCGCGGAATCGGCCCACTGGGTCTTCAGGTGCTCGGTGGGCGCGACGACGGTGATCCGGCGGACTGTGCCCTCGGCGAGCAGGGACGCCGCGATCTGCAGCGCGAAGGTGGTCTTGCCGGCGCCGGGGGTCGCGACGGCCAGGAAGTCCTTCGGTGCGCGGCTGCGGTACAGCTCGAGGGCCTCGGACTGCCAGGCACGCAGCTTGGGGACGGTGCCCCAGGCGGCACGTTCGGGGTAGGCCGGCGGCAACGATCGCGCGGCCGCCTCGGAGGGCTGACGGGGATCGTTCGTGGAGAACAGGGAGGGGGTGGTATTCACGGCGTGGACCACCGTACCGCTGCGGTGCGACGACCCGCCGACAGATCCGATGTGAGGAAGCCCCCGCGCGTGTCGTGCCCCCTCCGCCGAGGGCGGCGACCTGCCCTCGCGAGGCCGTGACCAGCCCACGCGGCGGTCTCCAGCACATCGGGGGCGGCGCAGGCGGGCACGACGAGAGGGTGGCCCGGGCACGAGCCCGGACCACCCTGGATCATCTCCGCACGACGAACGGGTCGCTCTGCGGCCCGGAGACGTGGGGTCAGCGCCGACCGCCGAAGAAGCCGCGGAATCCGCCGCCGCGGCCCGAGCCTCCGCCCTTGCCGCCGTCGCCGTCCTGCGGCTCGCGCAGGCCCTGGTAGATCTCCTTGCACTCCGGACACACCGGATACTTCTCCGGATCCCTGCCCGGCACCCAGACCTTGCCGCACAGGGCGATCACCGGGGTGCCGCCGAGGGCGGCCTGGGTGATCTTGTCCTTGCGGACGTAATGGGCGTACCGATCGTGGTCGCCGTCGTCGGTGCTCTGCTCCTGCTCCTGCAGCTGGCGATCGAGCACCGCGGTGCTGCCGGGGGCGGCACCGGGGTCGTCGCTGTAGGGGTCCATCCGGGACGGGTCGGAGGTGGAGGACATGGCTGCTCCCTCTGTCGTGATCGTTGCCGTGAGCCTAGCGGCCCTGCCTCCACGGTGATAGCCGCCCGCGCTGGAACACTGGCCACATGGACGCTGTCGCCGAATTCCTCCGTCGAATACCGCACGAGATCGCCGGCGCGGGCGGTTCCCTCGCAGGGCGCGTCGGCGCACTGGTGCTGGCGCTCGTCCTGAACCTCGGCTTCTACCTGCCCTCGCTCCCCTCGGGCCTGCCCGGTGCGGGGGTTCCCGGTCTGGACAAGGTGGTCCACCTCGTGGTGTTCGCCCTGACCGTGTGGGCGGCCGGCCGTCTGCTGGCGCCACGGCGACGGTTCCCCATGGGGTGGATCGTGATCATCGCGTTCGTCCACGCCGTGTTCATCGAGCTGGTGCAGCTCGCACTGCTGCCGGAGCGGGGCGCCGAATCCGCCGATGTGCTCTTCGACGTCATCGGCATCGCACTGGGTCTCGGGCTGTGGATCGGCGAGCGCCTGCGCAGCCGCGGTATCGCGTCGGGGGCGGACCTCGACGATGATCGGTACGTCGACGGGCTGCCAGCGGACGCAGTGCAGGACGGCGAGCCGCTGGACGACGGCGTTCCGGAGAACCGGGACGCATGACCGCCAGCGGCGAGGCTGACCACCGCCTGCTCGAGGAGCTCGTCGCGGGCCTGACCCGGTCGGCGGCAAGCGCTCCTGCCGCTGGCGAGCCCCGCGAGGGCGCTGCGGCGGCCGTCGCCGGGGTGGACCGTCCAGGACATCACCGCGCCACCGCTCTCGCGGGGTCCACCGCGCTGTGCGCGGAGGATGGTTCCGTCCTCCCGGAGGGGTCGCCGGAGGTCACCTCCGTGGAGGCCGGGACCCTGTTCGACATGGCGTCCGTGACGAAGGTCGTCACGGCACTCACCGCCGCCACCCTGATCGAAGACGGCATGCTGGATCCGGAGACCCCGGTCGCGGAGTATCTCCCCTCTCCGCATCCGGCGATCACGGTGCGACACCTGCTCACGCACACGTCGGGCCTGCCTCCGGTCATGCCGCTGTGGACGATCGACGGGGATCGCGACACACGCCTTGCCGCAGTGACCCGAGCACAGCTCGACGCGGAGCCGGGCACGGCCCACTCCTACTCCTGCATCGGCTTCATCCTGCTGGGCAGCTTGCTCGAGGGACTCACCGACACTCCCCTGCCCGAACTCGCCCGCACCCGGGTGCTCGACCCCGCAGGCGCCATGACGGCCGGGTGGTCCCCGTCGGAGCTCGACGCCTCCCGAGCGGCGGCGACCGAGTATCAGGACGATCCACCGCGCGGGCTGGTGCGGGGCTCCACGCACGACGAGACCGCCTGGTCCCTGGGCGGCGCCGGGAATGCCGGACTGTTCGCGACCCTCGACGACGCCCTGGCGCTCGGACGGGTGCTGGCGGGTCGCGGCCCGGGGCCGACGCTCTCCGCGCCGGTGCGGGCCCTGCTCACGAGCGATCAGCTGCCTGCTGAGGTCGGCACGGGTGCCCCGTGGCGGCAGGCCTTCGGGCTGCGCGTCGGCCAGGAGACGGCCCCGGGGGCCGTGCTCCCCCGCGTCGTGGGGCATCCGGGCTTCACCGGCACCTCGATCCTCGCGGATCCGGGCACCGGGACCGTCGCCACGCTGCTCACCAACCGGGTCCATCCCCACCGGACGCGCTTCACGGTCGACCGCGCCCGGCGGGAGCTCGCCCTGATCGCCTTCGCCTGACCGGGCCCGGGCGGGAGCCGTCGCGCCGGCGCCTGCCCGTGGCCCCTCAGCGCAGGCGGGCCGCCGGGTTCGGAGCGGCAGCCAGCAGGCGCTTCGTGTACTCCTCCTGAGGATCATCGATCACGGAGCGGCTCTCTCCCGCCTCGACCACCCGGCCGTGGTGCATGACCATGACCTCGTCGGAGTAGCGGCGGGCGCTGCCCAGGTCGTGGGTGATGTAGAGGACCGCGAGGTCCTCGTCCCGCCGCAGCGAGTCGATCAGGTCGAGCATCTCCTTGCGGATCGTCACGTCGAGCATGGAGACCGGCTCGTCCGCGATCAGCACCTTCGGGGACGCCGCGAGGGCACGCGCGAAGGAGACGCGCTGGCGCTCCCCTCCCGAGAGCTCGTGAGGGAAACGGTCCAGGTACCTGTCGGCCGGGGTGAGGCCCACCCGCTCCAGCAGCCGGAGGCAGCGATCGTGGACCGCCGCCTCCTCGCGCGCGTCCTGATGGATCCGCACCGCACGGCCCAGGGTGTAGGCGATCCGGCGCAGCGGGTTCAGTGAGGCGAAGGGATCCTGCAGGGTGAGCTGCACATCCCCCACGTAGGCCCGATGCCCGGCGCTGCCCGTCGTCGGCACGTCACGGCCCTCCAGCAGGATCTGCCCGGAGGTGGCCGGGATGAGACGGGCGAGCATCCGGCCCAGCGTCGATTTGCCCGAGCCGCTCTGTCCCACCAGGGAGGTGGTCCGGCCCTGGGCGAGGGCGATCGAGACGTCGTCGACCGCGCGCATCCTCTGCTGGCGGCGCAGCAGACCGCTGCGCGACCCGACCGGGTACTCCTTGACGAGGTTCCGGCCCTCCAGCACCGCACGGGCCTCGGGCTTCCCAGCGGAATCGTTCGTGGTGTCGGTGATGGTCATGCGAGGCTCCCCAGTTCTGCGAGCGAGGACAGCAGGTTCTTGGTGTACGGATGCCGCGGATCGCGGTAGATGTCGACAGCGGGCCCGTATTCGACGAGCTCGCCGTGGCGCATCACCGCGATCGAGTCGGAGATCTCCAGCAGCAGGGCGAGGTCGTGAGTGGTGAACACGATCGCGAACCCGTACTCGTCCCGGAGCCGCATGATCTGATCGAGCACGTCCCGCTGCACCAGGAGATCCAGCGCGGTCGTCGGCTCGTCCATGAAGATCACGTCGGGCTCGAGCACCAGGGCGATCGCGATCGCCACGCGCTGCTTCATGCCGCCGGAGAGCTCATGGGGATAGGCGTCGATGCGCTCGGCATCGATCCCGACCCGCTCCAGGTGCTCCCTCGCGATCGCGCTGCGCTCGGCGGGCGGCAGACCCGGCCGGTGCACGCGGATCACATCGTCGAACTGGGCATGGATCGAGGTGACGGGGTTCAGGGCGTTCATCGCGCTCTGGAAGACCACGGCGATCTCGTTCCAGCGCAGGGCCCGCAGCTCGCGGTCCTCCAGGTGCAGGAGGTCCGTGGCCGTGCCGTCCTCGGCGCGATACGTGATCGCCCCTCCAGCGACATCCGCCGGGGGCCGCAGCAGGCGGGTGACGGCGTTGGTCAGCGTCGATTTCCCGGATCCGGACTCTCCGGCCAGGCCCAGGACCTCGCCGCGGCGCAGCGTGAGCGAGACGTCCTGGACCGCATGCACTGTGCCGAAAGCCGTCGGATAGTCGATCCGCAGGGAGTCGACCTCGATGATCGGCGCGCCCGGCATCGGGGACGGACGCACATGCGGGACGAGCTCGGGATCGGCCTCAGCGGCGCGCTCCTCGGTGAGGGCCACGTGCTCGGCCGTCGCTCCCGTCGCGCCACCCGGTGCGGGGGTCGCGCTGGATCCGATGCCCGACACCTGGGCGTTCGCGGACGTCGCATCACCACCGGCGGCACGGCTGCTCGTCGTCCCCTTCGTGGCCGAGCCCGTGCGCAGGCGCGGGTTGGAGTACTCGTCGATCGCGAAGTTGATCAGCGCCAGCCCGGCGCCGATCACGGCGATCGCGAGACCCGGCGGCACGTACCACCACCAGGCGCCGGCCAGCAGCGCCTGGGAGTTCTGAGCGAAGTAGAGCATCGAGCCCCAGCTCGTGGTGGTCAGCGAGCCCAGTCCGAGGAAGGCGAGGCCCGCCTCGGAGAGGATGCCCCCGATCACCGAGAACAGGAAGCCGGAGGCGACCAGCGGCAGCATGTTGGGCAGCACCTCGAAGAACATGATCCGCATGCGGCTCTCGCCGGTGGCGCGGGCGGCCTCGATGAACTCCCGGTTGCGCAGGGAGAGGGTCTGCGCCCGGATCACGCGAGCCGAACCGGCCCAAGAGGTGATCGCGATGACGATAGCGATCGAGAGCAGCCCGCGGGAGGGCAGGTAGCCCGTGAGGACGATCAGCAGCGGCATCCCGGGGATCACGAGGAACACCGCGGTGAGGATGTACAGCAGGTCGTCGGCGACACCGCGGAGGTATCCGCCCAGCAGGCCGACGGCCACGGACGCCACCTGGGAGACGACACCGGCGAGCAGACCCACCAGGAGCGAGGTGCGCGCGCCGGTCATGAACTGGGCGAAGACGTCCTGACCGGTCTGAGTGGTGCCGAGCCAGTGCCGGCCCGACGGCGGCTCGAGCATGTCGAAGGAGGTCGCGTTGGGGTCGTGACGGGAGATGAGCGGCCCGAACGCTGCGAGCACGACGAAGATGATCACGATGACGAGTCCGACGCGGACCTTCCCGCTGCGCGGGATCAGTGAGGAGATGGACATGGCTCAGGCCCCCTGCCGGGTACGCGGATCGAGGAACACGTAGGCGGCGTCGGCGATCAGGTTCGCGACGATCACCGCGAGCGAGATGATCAGGAACAGTCCCTGCATGAGCGGGAAGTCCTGTGCCGACACTGCCTGGAACAGCGTGTATCCCAGTCCTGGATAGTTGAAGATCACCTCGGTGAGCATCGAGCCGCCGACGACCGCACCGAGGGCCAGGGCGAAGCCGGTGATGCTCGGCAGGATGGCGTTGCGGGCGGCATACCCGAACAGCACCATCCGGCTGGGCAGGCCCTTCGCCTCGGCCATCGACACGTAGTCCTCGCCGAGGATCGTCACGGTCATGTTCCGCATCTGCAGCACCCAGCCGGCGAAGGACCCGATCACGATCGTCAGCGCCGGGAGCGCGGCGTGGAAGATCACCGAGCCGATGAACGGCGCGGACAGCTCCGGGAACATGGTGCGGTCGTAGGCGCCCGCGTACGGGAACCAGCCGAGGGTCACGGCGAGGATCAGGACCAGGATCAGGGCCATCCAGAAGTACGGGATGGCATTGAGGAAGGTCAGGGCGGGCAGCACGTGGTCGGACCAGGTGCCGCGCCGCCAGGCGAGCAGCACACCCAGTGCGGTGCCCAGCAGGAAGCTGACCACGGTCGAGACGCCGACCAGGATCACGGTCCAGGGCATCGCACCGGTGATGATGTCGATGACGGGCACCGGATAGTTGCTCAGCGAGACGCCCAGGTCGAAGCGGGCGAGATCCGCGAGGTACCGGCCGTACTGAATGATCAGCGGGTCGTCGGAGATGCCGAACTGGGCGGCGATCGCCTCGGCGGCCTCCGGTTCGATCTGCCCCTCGGAGCCGGCGATGAGCACGCGCACGGGGTCACCGGGCATCAGCCGGGGGATCAGGAAATTCAGGGTGAGGGCGGCCCAGGCGATGAACGCGTACAGGCCGAGCTTCTTCAGCAGATATCTCATCGGTCTCTCCTCCGCCTCAGTTCGTGGTCCTGGTCAGGTTGCGCAGCACCATGACCCGGTCGGCGTTCTGCACGGGTGCCCCGAGCGCGTACGGGTCGGACTCGTCCGGGAACCCGGTCCAGAGCTCGGTGTTGAAGTTGAACCAGTTAGGCGCGGTGACGATCGGCAGCGTGGGCATCTGCTCGATCATGATCCGCTGCAGCCCCTCGACGGCGGCACGCTGCTCCTGCTCGTCGTCGGTGTCGGCGTAGGAGCTCAGCAGCTCGTCCGTCTCCTCGTCGTACCAACGCTGGAAGTTCGCCACCACCGGTTCGTCGCCCTCGGTGCGGTACTCCGACGACAGCATCGAGCGATACAGGTACCAGGGGTTCTGGCCTGCTCCGGCCGTCGAGATCGTGACGAAGAAGTTGCCGGTGTCGCGGGCTTCGAGCCACTGCTCGAAGGAGATGCCGCGAGGGGTCAGCGCGATGCCCACCTTCGACAGCTGGGAGCCGAGGATCTGGCTCGTCGTCACCCAGTCGTTGTAGCTCGAGGGGATCGGCAGCTCGAAGACGAGCGGGGTGCCATCGGGGGCCACGCGGATGCCGTCGCCCCCGCGCTCGTACCCGGCCTCGTCGAGCACCCTCTCGGCCTCCTCGAGATCCACCTCGAACTCGAGGTCGCGATACTCCTCCGCGATGAACTCCTCGAAGGTGGGGCGAGGAAGGCCGGTGGGGTGGGGTGGACCGAAGTACTGCTGGTACGCGATCTCCGCGATCTCGCGGCGGTCCACGGCCAGGCTGATCCCCCGTCGCAGCTCCAGGTCCTGGAAGAGCTCCTTCTCGAGGTTGAACGTGAGGTTGACAGTGCCGTTGCCCGGATACCAGTAGCCACGGTGCTCGGGGTCGTGGTCCACGAAGATCTGGTCGATGTTGGCGATAAACCCGCCGGACCAGTCGATCTCCCCGGCCTGCAGAGCGGTGTTCATGGTCTGCGTCGTGAAGGACGGCCAGGCGAGCTCACGCGGCTCGAACTCCTCGGCCGCCCAGTGCCCGTCGTTCTTCACGAAGGTGTACAGCTGATCGGAGAATCGCTCGAGCTGGTAGGGGCCGCTGCCCACCGGGTCGGCGACCTGCTCGGTGGAGGGGTCCTCGAAAGCGGAGAACACGTGCTCGGGCACGATCGGCCGCGTGCAGATGTCCGCCTCCTGCGCGAAGGACGTTCCGTCGAACTCGATCTGCACCGTGCGGGAATCCAGCGCGATGGCGTCCGCGATGCCCAGGGCCACTGTGTTGGTGGCCGGGACATCACGGTGCATCAGGAACGTGAACACCACGTCCTCGGCGTCCAGGCGCTCTCCGTCGGTGAACTCGACATCCTCGCGCAGCGTCACCGTGAGCACCGTGCCGTCCTCGTTCCACTCCAGCTCGGTCGCGAGCCACGGCTCCGATTCGCCCGGCGACATCGCTGTCGCGAGCCGAAGGTTCTCGTAGATCAATCCGCTCGCGCCCTGGAGCGGAACACCCCCATAGGGGTTGAAGTTCGGCTGGAACGTCGTGGAGTCATTGGCGTGGATGCGCAACGGCTGGTCCTGATCTGCCGGACCGCCCCGGGAGCATCCGGAGAGGGCCGCGGTGCCGGCAGCGCCTGCGGTGCCGAGCATCAGCGCACGGCGGGTGACCTCTGGTGTCATCGAGCGATTCCTTCCTGACTGCGGTCCACGTCGACGTGTCCCGTGGGCAGCGTGTAGGGGGTGAAGGTGCGCAGCGGGACGAAGCCCCGCGAGGTGTAGAGGCGGTGCGCCGGGGAATCTCTGCCGGTCCACTGGAACCAGGCGTGCGCGAGACCCTCTCCGGCCATCCGCAGCAGAGCGGCGTCCAGCAGCGCCCCGCCGGCCCCGTGGCCGCGGGCCCAGGGGGCCACGCCGAAGGGCCCGAAACGGGACGGGTCCCGGCCGACGACTCCCCAGCATGCGAAGCCCAGCAGCTCCTGCGATGCGTCGCGCGCCACGAGGATCCGCTCCGGTGGTCCGCCGCGCTGCACGAAGGCCCGCAGCGTCTCCGCCCAGTCCGCAGCGAGATGCTCCAGGACGAGCTCGTGCAGCACATCGCGCTCCCCCGGCTCACAGGGTCCGACGTCGATCGCCGTCGGGACCGCGCGGTCGAGGTCGTGCAGCGTGCGGTGCATCGCGAGCGCGGAGCCGGCCGGCCGGGCGCCGTGGGAGACCAGGAACGCCGCCGTCGCCGGATCACCCTCCGGGTCGACCCCCGGAGCGGCATAGCCGTGCGGGCGGCCGCTGATCCGCAGGACGGGGACCCCGCGCTCCCTCGCCATTTGCACTGCCGCGTCCAGGAGCGCGGTGCCCACCCCCTGGCGACGGCATTCCGGATCGACAGCGCCGCTGACCAGCCATCCCTCCGCGGCGTGCCACGGGATGTCGAGGTGGACGAAGCCCAGCGGGACGTCGTCGCGCTCGGCGACGATCACGACCGTGTCCTCGTCCCGGCCTGCCTCCACAAGGTCCTGCAGCAGCCCCGGACCGAGCACAGCCGTGCCGGAGGTCCGGGTCAACGCGCTGAGCGCGGCGAGGTCACCCGCCCGCAGACCGGTGCGCAGGTGGAGATCTCCCGTTCCTGCGGGGCGGGTCGTCGAGGCGACGGAGCCCTGCAGTGCGGACCGGTCCATGGGGACGTCCCGGCTCATCGCTGCAGTCCGATCGGGGCAGGAGAGGCGGCGCAGATCTCCTCGTAGCTCGCCCTGTCAGCGATGCCCGTGCGCAGCACATCCGATCCCCACAGCAGGTCGATGAACTCCGGCCTGTCCGGAGCGCTCTCGCGCCAGAGGGGTTGATCGGGGTACAGCTCGGCGACCACGCTGAGGATCATGTGACCGACCCTCAGGGGATCGAACGCCCCCGCATCCGCCGCAGCCGCATGGGGACCCTCCATGAGGTGCACCTGTGCGCCCTGCACCCGCTCCCCGGCGAAGGAGCTGTGGGTGGGACGGTAGTTCGCCTCCCGGAAGCACACCCCGGGAAGGGCGCGCTCCCGGAGCGCCGCGGTGAGCTCGGGGCCGCACCAGGGGGCGCCGAAGACCTCGAAGGGCATGGTGGTGCCTCGGCCCTCGCTCAGGGTCGCTCCCTCGAGCAGTCCGATGCCGGGATAGAGCGCCACGGTCGTCAGCGTGGGCATGTTCGGCGAGGGCGCGATCCATGGCGCCGAGCCGTCCTCGCCGGGGGCGTCGACGACCTGGAGGTCCAACGGCTTCTCGAGATGGTCGGCCGCGATGGTGCGAGCGACGCCGCCCAGTCTGGCCCCGTGGCGAAGCGGCACACCGAGGCGGCCCACGAAGCTCGCGCAGCGCGGATCGAGCCCGGGCCCCAGCGCGGTGGTGGCCAGCGGAGCCGGCCGGTCGAGCACCGTGACCGGCAGGCCGAGGCCCGCGCAGGCCGCCATGACGTCCGCCATGCTCCACATGTACGTGTAGAACCGGCATCCGATGTCCTGAAGATCCACGACCACCCGGTCGATGCCTGCACTGGCGAGCAGCTCCTCCAGCGGTCGCCCCTGCAGACCGTAGGCGTCGAGCACGGGGAGCCCGGTGGCAGGGTCCTGGTCCTCGTCGTTGCCCGTGCCCGCCTGACCCGTCCCCCAGTACCCGTGCTCCGGGGAGATCAGGCAACGCACGTCGACGCCCGCCGCGATCAGGGCGTCGACTCCTCTGGCCAGATCACTGGTGACAGCGGCGAAATGAGTGAGCAGGCCGACCCTGCTCGGGGCGAGGAGATCCGGGTCGGTGCGCACACGATCCAGACCGGTACGGAGCTGTGACTCACATGACATAGACCGAAGCTACCGAAAGAAACCCGTTTACGTAACCCGGTTGCGCATGCCGGCGTGGCGCGTCGTCCGCTGACCGAGGGCACCCAGAGGCGGCGCGCACGGAAGCATGCGCGCCACCTCTGGGTGCCGTCGGGGCGAGGGTCCGGCGAGGCGTGTCAGCGCCCCGTGCCCGGATTCAGCCCTCCAGGGTGATCTCGTCGGCGTAGACCGCGCCGATCATCCCGGTGATCGTGTCCACCGTGCCGGCCTCCTCGCGAGCGACCTGCTCCACGGCGGTCGCCACGGCCTTGGTCACGCCGTCGTGGAAGACGCTGGGCACGATATAGGTCGGGTTGAGCTCGTCGGCCGAGACCACATCGGCCAGTGCCTTCGAGGCCGCGAGCAGCATCCGGTCGGAGACGCGCGTGGCGTGGGCGTCCAGCAGCCCGCGGAACACGCCGGGGAAGGCGAGCACGTTGTTGATCTGGTTCGCGAAGTCGCTGCGTCCGGTCGCGACGACCTCGGCATGCTGGGCGGCGATGGCCGGGTCGATCTCCGGGGTCGGGTTGGCCATCGCGAACACGATGGACCGGTCGGCCATGGTCCGGACGTCCTCGCCGGTGAGGATGTCCCCGGCGCTGACCCCGATGAAGACATCCGCGCCCGCGACCGCATCGTGCAGGCTGCCCGTGAGCTCCCGAGGATTGGTGACCTCCGCGATCCAGGGCAGGCGGCCCGCGAGGCTCTCCCGTCCCTCGTGGACGATGCCGTCGATGTCGGTGACGACCACGTCGCGCGCACCGGCGGCGCGCAGCAGACGCAGGATCGCGGTACCGGCCGCGCCCGCTCCGGAGAGCACGATCCGGGCGGTGGAGATGTCCTTCTCCACCACGCGCAGCGCGTTGCGCAGTGCCGCGACCACGACGATCGCGGTGCCGTGCTGATCATCGTGGAAGACGGGGATGTCCAACTCCGCGCGCAGGCGATCCTCGATCTCGAAGCAGCGCGGGGCGGAGATGTCCTCGAGGTTGATCCCCGCGAAGACCGGGGCGATGGCCTTCACGTGGGAGACGATCTCGTCGACCGAGTGCGCGTCCAGGCAGATCGGGAAGGCGTCGATGTTGGCGAAGCGCTTGAACAGGGCGGCCTTCCCCTCCATGACGGGCATCGCCGCCAGCGGCCCGAGATCGCCCAGCCCGAGGATCGCGGATCCGTCGGAGACCACGGCGACGGTGTTGCGCTTGATGGTCAGACGACGAGCGTCCTCGGGGTTCTCGGCGATCGCTTTGACGACCCTGGCCACCCCGGGGGTGTAGATCATCGAGAGGTCGTCGCGGTGGCGGATCGGCAGCTTCGATTCGACGGTCAGCTTGCCGCCGAGGTGAGCGAGGAAGGTGCGGTCCGAGACCTTGCCGAGTTCCACCCCCTCGAGCTCCTTGAGGTCATCGACGACCTCCATGGCGTGGTCGTGGCCCGCGGTCAGGACGGTGATGTCGGCTCGCATCCGCTCCGGCCCGGAGGCGGAGACGTCGAGTGCGGTGACAGTCGCGCCGCGTTTCTCGATACGGCCGGTGATGTCGCTGACTGCAGCGGATCGCGCCGCGAATTCGAGTCGGATCGTGATGGAGTAGCTCACGGATGGCAACGGTGACATGAGGCACAGCCTAACGAGGTCGGCGCCCTCGTAGCGACAGGACGCGGCGGGGCGGCTCGGGTCCGAGCTGAAGTCCGGCGCGCAGCACCGGGTCACGGCCCCGCCGCGGTCAACGGATCAGTCGGTGTACGGCTCGACGTCGTCGGCGTAGCGCTCCCAGATCAGCTGCGCGGCAGCGACCTGCTCGGCGTAGCGCTCGGGGTGCGCCGAGGCCTGCACGGCCTGGGCGGCAGCGCCGGGCTCCCAGTCGTCGTAGTCCGGGACGGCCTGGAGCAGGCCGGGCGCCGAGGAGTGGTCGCCGAGCCCGAGGAAGGCGTCGACGGCGCGCTTCTTGTGGCGCACCTCGTCGTAGGTTCCCCAGCCCATCGACGGACGCTGCTGGAAGAGCCCGCCGGAATCGGCGTCGACGGCCGGCTCGTAGTTGTACAGCCAGGCCTCGACGATCGCCGTGATGAGCACGATCGTGGCGGCGTCCTTCCCGAGGTCGTGCCCCTTGACCGCGGCGATGAGGAACTTCGCGTTCTCGATCTGCCAGTCGTCCATGTCGTCGACCACGAAGCCCTCCCGGGTCTCCGAGCGCGTCAGGAACTCCTCGGTCCAGTCCTTGTCCGCCGCGCTGGCCGGAGCGATCGTGGACAGCGACGCGACGGAGGCGAGGCCGAGGGCGCCGGCGATGAACAGGCGTCGCCGGGAGAGCGGAGAGGTGAGGGTGTCAGCCATGGTGCAGGAGTCCTTGCGGGTCCGGGAGCGATGGGCGCTGCCCGGAACGAACCGGGCCGGGCCAACGTAACGAGCTGGTTACGGCATGGGAAGGCCACTCCTGCCTGCGGGTTCGTACTCATCGGCCGACTTTTGGAGGACATGACCGGAACTCTCCCTGGGCAATATCCGATGGCGGAAGAGCGTCGTCGCCGGTCGTCGTGGACCTTTTCGGTCGCTGAACGGTCTCGGGGCGTTGGGCGCCGGGTGTGATGTCTCAGGACTTCGGTGACAGTTCTGTATCAGGACATCGGTGACAGTTGATGTCTCAGGACATCGGTGACGGTTCGGGGTTCTTCGGTGGCCGGCCTCGGCGTTTGCCGCTCCGTTGACCCGTGTGCTTGGAGGCGTATCGGATGCCGAGCGGGGGCCAAGCGTGCTCGGCCAGGATCTCGCCGTGAAGGTCGACGAACGTGACGCTGGCCTGTTCGACGAGGACGTGCACTTCCTGCTGGGCATGAGGGTAGGAGACCTGGAACGCGACGCCGTGGAGGGTGATCGTGCCGTTGTTGTTCACCACCCGTGTTCGTTCACCGGTCTGGATGACCCGCTCCCGGGGGAGCTTCCGGGAACGCTTCTTGCTGTCCCCGACGGACTCGATGATCAGGCTGGGCTCCACGACAGGCCGGGGAGACGGTGCCGGCTCAGTCGCGTCCCAGGCTTGGCGTGGTGTGATCCGTCCGGGAAGTCCCTGGTGAGGGCGTTGCTCGTTATAGATGACGTCGAACTCGTCGACCTGTGCTTGGAGCTCTTCGATGCTTCCCGCGATGGGCTGCTTGTCCAGCCAGCGGAACAAGGTCTGGTGGAATCGTTCGTTCTTGCCCTGCGTGGTCGGCTTGTAGGGCTTCCCGGTGATCGCCTCGACTCCCAGCGCGGTCACGTGGATGACGAGCTGGCCCTTCATCCCACGGCGCGTGGGGTTCAGCGCGGCTCCGTTGTCGGTGAGCAGACGCTGTGGAGTTCCGCAACGCGCGGTGCCCTTGTTGAACACCGCGATCGCTGCTTCAGCGGTCTCGCTGCCCGCCACGTGAGAGGCGACCGCGAGGCGCGAATGATCGTCCTGGAGCTGGAAGATCACGCAGGTCCGGCCGTTGGTGAGGACGTACTGGGTCGCATCCAGCTGCCAGCACGCGTTCGGTGCCGGATAGACGAACCGCCGCCAGGACGCGCGAGGCCGCTTCCTCGGCTCCAGTCGAGCCACGCCTCGTTCGCGGAAGATCCGTGCCAGGGCCGCGATCGATGGCGCTTCAAGTCCCATCGCTTTCATCCGGTCGTGGACGCTGATCGGACCGTGATCCAGCCCAGACGCTTCGAGTGCGGCGCGGACCTGAACAGCCTGGTCCTTGACCTCTTCATCGAGCTGGCCCGGGGAGGTATGTGGTCGTTTGGTGCGGGGCTCGAGCACGGCCGCGGGCCCATCGACGCGGGCGCGAGCACGGAGGACGTAGAACGTCTTGCGCGAGATGCCGTGCTCGACGCAGAACGTGCTCACCGACCCACGCGGCGCGTCATCAGGCCACCGCGAGATGGCCAGGCGGACAGTGGGATCGACGGGCTCGTTTCTGCTCACCGCCCATTTTTACCGGCGAAGTGTCACCACCAAGAGCCACGG
Organism: Brachybacterium sp. JB7; assembly: GCF_003335205.1. Classification (NCBI taxonomy): domain Bacteria; kingdom Bacillati; phylum Actinomycetota; class Actinomycetes; order Micrococcales; family Dermabacteraceae; genus Brachybacterium; species Brachybacterium sp. JB7. Next base: position 174,710 of record NZ_QPGN01000006.1, read on the forward strand.
AAGTGTCACCGATGTCCTGATACAGAACTGTCACCGATGTCCTGCGACATAACAGCGTTGGGCGCCGGGCCGTGCGCGAGGAGAAGGTAAAAGTTCTCCATGGTGACCGTGCACGCGGGTTCGGCGTGCCCCGCGCCACGAGATCCGTGCCGGGTGAAGGCTCAGCTCCCTGAGTCCCGGGCGAGGCCCCAGGTCTCCGGATCCGGGCGGGAGGTCAGGTCCCTGAGTCGGGCGAGGGCTCGGCCCCTATGTCAGGACAGGGTGTTGATCGCCCTGCGGATCCGCTTGTCGGAGACCGTCTGCTTGGTCCCGAGCGTCTGCGCGAACAGGCTCACCCTCAGCTCCTCGAGCATCCAGTCGATCTCGCGGGCGTCCGGTTCGGCCTTGCGGCGGGCCGACAGCTTCGCCTTCGCCTTGTCCCAGTACTGCTCGAGATCCCGGATCTGCCAGGCGAGCTGCTCATCGCGGCGGGGGTTCTCGGGCAGCTTGTCCAGACGGATCGCATCGGCCTCGAGGAAGCGGCGCAGGTCCGGCAGGTGCTCGATGCCGGTGCGCGAGACGAAGCCGTCCCCGAGCAGCGAGGCCGCATGCTCCCGGATCTGGGTGAGATGGGAGAGCACCGCGAGGGACGGCACGCGGCTCAGCTCCTTGTGGAGCTTCGCGGAAGTGGCGAGCGCGGCGGCGGCATCCTTCACGGCCTGGGCGGCGACGGTGTCGTGCCGGCCGCGCACCCGCTCCCGCAGCGCGTCGAACTCGGCCCGGGTGCGCACCTGGGCGTCGCCCGCGAGGTGCACCGTCGCTGCTCTGGACGCATCGGCCAGCAGGGCCGAGGTGGAGGCGTAGTCGGAGCCGGCGACCGCGAGCTTGGTCGGGTTGGGCAGCGCGTTCAGCACTCCGGAGAGGTCGGTGCCCAGCTCGCGGTCCAACAGGGCGATGACGCCCTGCCGGTGGGCGAGCACCTGCTCGTCCGCGGTGGCGAGCACGGCGAGGTCCACGCGCAGGAGCCGGCCGTCCTCGCCGCGCCGCGCGACCAGCGCCGGGTACCCGGTGACCTTCAGCCCGCCGACGGTGGATTCGTGCACGCTCGGCACACCCTCGTCCGGGAAGCCGGGCAGGTCAGTACGCGCGAGCCCGTCGGCCCGGGAGGAGACCGAGGCGTCCACCCGCTTCTTCAGCCGGTCCTTGAGCACCTCGAGATCATCGCCGGTGCCGATCTGGCGGCCCTTGTCGTCCACCACGCGGAAGTGCATGCGCAGGTGGGCGGGCAGTTTCGAGGTGTCGAACTCCGGCCCGTACAGGGGCAGGTCATCGGGCACGCCGGGCAGGGCGACGAGCTCGTCGGCCACGGCCTCGAGGAACACCTCGCCGGCGTCGGGATCGTCGTCGTGGAGGGTCGCCGCGACGGTCTTCGCACGTTCCGGCGCGGGCACCAGGTGGCGGCGGACGGGCTTGGGCAGGGAGCGGATCAGCTCGGTCACCAGCTCCTCGCGCATCCCGGGCACGAGCCAGTCGAAGCCGCGCACCTGCAGGCGGTTCAGGACCGCGAGCGGGATGGTGGCGGTGACGCCGTCGGTGCCCTTCGCGCCCACCTCCCCGAAGGAGTAGCTCAGCGGCAGGGTGATGTCGCCCTGCACCCAGGTGTCGGGGAAGTCGGCGCCGATGGCCTCGGCGACGTCCTCATCGGCCGCCAGCAGGTCCTTCTCTGTCAGGGTGAGCAGGTCCGGGGTCTCGTGGCGCTGCTTCTTCCACCAGCTGTCGAAGTGGCTCCCGGAGACCACCTTCGCGGGAATCCGCTCGTCGTAGAAGCGGAACAGCTGGTCATCGGAGATCAGCAGGTCGCGGCGCCGGGTCTTCGCCTCGAGCTCCTCGAGCTGGGCGATCAGGGCGCGGTTGTCGCGGAAGAAGTGGTGGCGAGTGCGCCAGTCCCCCTCGATGAGTGCGTTCTGGAGGAAGATGTCGCGCGCCGCCTGCGGATCGATGCGTCCGTATCCGACCACGCGATCGGCGACGATCGGCACGCCGTACAGGGTGACCTTCTCATGCGCCATCGCGGAGGCCTGCTTCGAGGACCAGTGCGGCGCGGAGTACGAGCGTTTGACGACGTGCGCACCGGTCTCCTCCGCCCAGGCCGGATCGATCCGGGCCGCGATGCGGCCCCACAGCCGTGAGGTCTCCACCAGCTCCGCGACCATCACGTAATCGGGTCGCTTCTTGGCCAGCGCCGAGCCGGGCCACAGGGCGAAGCGCGCCCCGCGTGCTCCGGAGTACTCCCGGGTGCGGTCATCGAGCAGTCCCACGTGCGAGAGCAGTCCAGCGAGCAGAGCCTGGTGGATCGCCTGCGGCGAGGCGTCGTTGTCGTTGCGCGAGAGATCGGAGTCCTTCGCCATGTCCTTCAGCTGCGAGTGCAGGTCCCACCATTCGCGGATCCGCAGGTAATGCAGGTGCTCGGCCCGCACCTCCCGCCGGAAGGCCGAGGACGACAGCGCCTTGCGTCGCGCCTGGAGATGGTTCCAGAGGTTGAGGTACGAGAGGAAGTCGCTGGTCTCGTCCTCGAAGCGCTTGTGCTTCTCCTTGGCCTGCTGCTCCTGGCCCAGCGGCCGCTCGCGCGGGTCCTGGATCGACATGGCGGCGACGATGATCAGCACCTCGCGCAGCGCACCGAGGCGATGGCCCTCGATCAGCATGCGGGCCATCCGGGGATCCAGCGGGAAGCGGGCCAGCGCCGTGCCCACCGGGGTCAGGCGACGCCCGCCCGGTTCGCGGGGGGCGGCCTCGATCGCGCCGAGCTCGTCGAGCAGGCGCACACCGTCGGTGATGGCGCGGGAGGCAGGAGGCTCGACGAAGGGGAAGGACTCCACGTCCCCGAACCCCAGCGAGGTCATCAGCAGCACGACGGAGGCGAGCGAGGTGCGCAGGATCTCCGGTTCGGTGAACTCGGGCCTGCCCTCGAAGTCCTCCTCGGAGTACAGCCGGATCGCGATGCCCGGCGAGGTGCGGCCGGAGCGGCCCGAGCGCTGATTCGCGCTGGCCTGGGAGACCGGTTCGATCGGCAGGCGCTGCACCTTCGTGCGCTGGGAATAGCGGGAGATGCGGGCGAGCCCTGCGTCGATCACGTACGTGATCCCCGGAACGGTCAGCGAGGTCTCGGCGACGTTCGTGGACAGGATGATCCGACGGTAGGTGCCCGACGCCGGTGGGGTGAAGATCTTCTGCTGGTCCTGGGCGGAGAGCCGTCCGAACAGCGGCAGCACCTCGACCGGCAACGAGGAGCGACCCTTCGTGCCGCGTTCCAGGTGGGTGCTGAGCGCCTCGGAGATCTCACGGATCTCCCGCTCCCCGGGCAGGAAGACGAGCATGTCCCCGGGGCCTTCTGCGGCGAGCTCGTCGACCGCGTCGGTGATGGCCTCGGTGAGGTCACGTTCGACGGAGTGGATGTCCTCGAGCTCGTCGTCCTCGGCATCCTCGTCGAGCTCGGCCTCCAGGACGAGCGGCCGGTACCGGATCTCGACCGGGTAGGTGCGGCCGGAGACCTCGATGATCGGGGCGTTCACGCGCTCGCCCGAGGGCAGGACGTGACCGAAATGCTCCGCGAAGCGCTCGGGATCGATGGTCGCGGAGGTGATGATGATCTTCAGGTCCGGGCGCTGGGGCAGGATCTGGCGGAGGTAGCCGAGGATCACGTCGATGTTCAGCGACCGCTCGTGGGCCTCGTCGATGATGATCGCGTCGTAGCGCTTCAGCAGCCGGTCCCGGCCGATCTCGGCGAGCAGGATGCCGTCCGTCATGAGCTTCAGCCGGGTGCCGCGACCGGTCTCGCGGGTGAAGCGGACCTGGAAACCGACGGTCCCCTCCCCCAGCTTCTCGCCGAGCTCGCTCGCGATGCGCTGGGCGACGGAGCGCGCCGCGATCCGTCGGGGCTGGGTGTGGCCGATCAGCCGGTTCTTCCGGCCGTATCCGAGCTCGAGCAGCATCTTGGGGATCTGGGTGGTCTTGCCCGAGCCGGTGGCTCCCGCGATCACCACCACCTGATGGTCGCGGATCGCCTCCATGATGTCCTCGCGTCGACCCGAGACGGGGAGCTCGGCGGGATAGGAGATGCGCGGGCCGGGAGCCTCGATGGAGGTCGAGGTCGGCGGCGTGGAAGGCGTGGTCATGGCCCGACCACTCTACGTGGCCGCGCGGCCCGGGTCGCGGTGATATCCGCCGCCCGGACCGACGCTGGCACCGGACCGGGCCGACGCTGCTGCGGGGCCGACGGCCCGTGCGGAACCGTCTCCTGGGACCGGACGCTCGGTCTACGATCGGGAGACGGCGTCCGCGCATGCGGACGTGAGGAGCCGAAGGAGAGCCGACACCGCGATGATGCGTGCGCTGCGTAAGACGGAGCCCGGGCCCGGGCTGTCCATGGTGGACCTTCCCGAGCCGCAGTGCGGCCCGTGGGACGTGAAGATCCGCGTGCTCCGCGCCGGCATCTGCGGCACCGACCTCCACATCCTGGCCTGGGACGACTCGGCGGAGGCGATGTGCGACTCCGTGCCGTTCACCCCCGGGCACGAGTTCTACGGCGAGGTCGTGGACGTCGGCCCCGAGGTGCTGGACGTGCAGGTGGGCGATCGGGTCTCCGGCGAAGGGCATGTGGTGTGCGGGGTGTGCCGGAACTGTCGCGCCGGTCGCAAGCAGATGTGCATCCGCACCCGCAGCGTCGGCGTGCAGCGGGACGGCGCGTTCGCCGAGTTCGTCGTGATCCCGCACCTGAACGTCTGGGTGCATGAGCGCTCCGGCGGCACCGCTCTCATCACCCCCGAGCTCGGAGCCCTCTTCGACCCCTTCGGCAACGCCGTCCACACGGCGCTGAAGTTCCCGCTGATCGGTGAGGACGTGCTGATCACCGGGGCCGGGCCGATCGGTCTGATGGCCGCGGCCGTGGCCCGTCACGCCGGGGCCCGCTACGTGGCGATCACCGACGTCCACGAGCACCGCCTGGAGATGGCCCGCGCAGCCGGGGTGGACCTCGCCCTGAACGTCGCGACCACGTCGATGACGCAGGCGCAGCGTGAGCTCGGCATGAAGGAGGGCTTCGACGTGGGGCTGGAGATCTCCGGGCAGGCCAGCGCCCTGCAGGAGATGATCGCGAACATGAACCACGGCGGGAGGATCTCCCTGCTCGGCCTGCCCTCCCACCACTTCGAGCTCGACTGGACCACCGTCATCACCCACATGCTCACCCTGCAGGGTATCTACGGTCGGGAGATGTATGAGACGTGGAACGCGATGAGCGCGATGATTTCCACCAGCCCCGTGCTGCGCGAGCGCGTGCTCGCGACGGTCTCCGACGTCGTGCCCGCCTCGCAGTGGGAGAGCGCCTACGAGATCGCTCGCTCCGGGGTAGGCGGCAAAGTGCTCCTGGACTGGGAGAACATCGACTGACGCGCTGAGCGCCGAGAGCCGTCGTCCCCTCTGCGACGGCCCACATCCCGCTCATCGGGCCAGCAGTCGGCCCACCGCGCCCCGAAACCCCGCATCCCGCATCCCGCGTCCCGCACCCTCACGAAGCAACCAGCGCCCTTCGTCGAGAACGCACCGCACGCACCACGCACCACGCACCACGCACCACGCACCACGCACCACGCACCACGCACCACGCACCACGCACCACGCACCACGCACCACGCACCACGCACCACGCACCACGCACCACGCACCACGCACCGACCATGGAAGGACCCCCGTGTACACGGACCTCAAGGACCAGCTGACCGCCGAACTCGCACAGATCCAGGAGGCCGGCACCTTCAAGCACGAACGCGTCATCTCGACCCCGCAGAGCAACCGCATCACCGCCGGTCCGCTGGGCCGCGACGGCGCCGAGGTGCTCAACTTCTGCGCCAACAACTACCTGGGGCTCGCCGACCATCCGGACCTGCTCGCGGCGGCGAAGCAGGCGCTGGACGAGCGCGGCTTCGGCATGGCGTCCGTGCGCTTCATCTGCGGCACCCAGGACCTCCACCTCGAGCTGGAGAAGAAGGTCTCGGCGTTCCTGAGCACCGAGGACACGATCCTGTTCTCCTCGTGCTTCGATGCCAACGGCGCCGTGTTCGCGCCGCTGTTCGGCCCCAAGGACGCGATCATCTCGGATGCGCTGAACCATGCCTCCCTGATCGACGGGATCCGCCTGTCCAAGGCGGTCCGCTACCGGTACCGCAATGCCGACCTCGAGGACCTGCGCGCCCAGCTCGAGTCCACCCGCGCCCAGAACGACGGCGCCGGCGCACGCCGCACGATCATCGTCACCGACGGCGTGTTCTCGATGGACGGCTACCTCGCCCCGTTGGACGGGATCTGCGATCTGGCCGACGAGTTCGGTGCGCTGGTGCTCGTGGACGACTCCCACGCCGTCGGCTTCATGGGCGCCACCGGCGCCGGCACCCCGGAGCACTTCGGGGTCTCGGACCGGATCGACCTGTACACCGGCACGTTCGGCAAGGCCCTCGGCGGGGCCAGCGGCGGCTATGTCTCCGGTCGCGGCGAGATCGTCGCGCTGCTGCGCCAGACGGGCCGGCCCTACCTGTTCTCCAACTCGCTGGCACCGTCGATCGTCGCCGCCACGCTGGCCGCCCTCGACCTGGTCGCCGGCAGCGCCGACCTGCGCGCCGCCCTGTTCCGCAACGCGGAGCTGTTCCGTCGTCGGATGACCGAGGAGGGGTTCGAGCTGCTCGAGGGCGAGCATGCGATCGTGCCGGTGATGTTCGGCGACGCCGCGCTCGCCGGACGCATCGCCGACGCGATGCTCGAACGAGGCGTGTTCGTCACCGCGTTCTCCTACCCGGTGGTCCCGCGCGGCAAGGCCCGGATCCGGGTGCAGCTCTCGGCCGCCCATACCGAGGAGGACGTCGAGGCGGCGGTCCAGGCGTTCGTCGCCTCCCGTGCCGCCGTGCAGAACTGACCCCGGCGTGCCGAGGGACACCATGCTCGAACCGGGCCTGTCCATGCTCTGGGAGACGACGGATCCCCGCGAAGCTCTGCGTGCGCGCTTCGGCTTCGACGGTCTTGGGGGCGCCCGCGACTGGATCACGACGATTCTGCGCGCCCATTGGGGCATCACCGTGCACGACTGCCCGCGTCTGGTGATCAGCGACCAGAACGTCATCGCCTGGGTGACCGGGGTGTCAATGGGTCCCGGCTGGATCAGAGAAGCAGCTGGCGAGGGAGAGCAGCCGCGACGTGATGGCGGTGGCGGACGGTTCATCGTGAAGTGGTCGGGGGATCCCGAACGATTTGACGCACTCCGGGCGTCGACCGCCCTGGTGCGAGACATCGCGGAGCCGGGCATCCTCGTTGCTGCACCGATCCCCTCGGCAGACGGGGAGGTGCGCCTCGAGCTCGACGGTCCGTCGGGGCCCTTGTCCGTCGCCGTCCTGCCTGAGATCGACGGCGACTGGCTCGACGTGGCCGATGAGCGGGCCGTGCGCTCAGCCGGGCAGATGCTGGCGCGGATCCACGACGCGCTGCGGCGTCACGACCCCGGGAAGAGCGCAGTTCCCGGGCCGGGCGAAGCGCTCCCCCGGCGGCTCGACGAGTGGTGGGAACGATCCGACCGGGGACTGGCCCAGGAGGCCTCGGCACGGTTGCGGCAGCTTCTTGCCTCCGCGCCGCCGCCACCGGCCGCACAGCAGCTCGTCCACCATGATTATCGCGCCGCGAACATCCTCACTCGTGCTGGACAGGTGGTCGCAGTCCTGGATTTCGAGGAGGTGGGGAGGGCTCCCCGGATCGATGATCTGGCCCGCGCGAGTGTCTACCTGGCAACCCGGTTCACCGACTGGTCCCCGACTCCGGCCGCCGCGCGAGCCGCCCTCCGTGCCGGCTACGAGTCGATCTCCCCGATCGGCGCAGCGGAGCAGCAATGGCTGGAGATCCTGACCCTCTGGTACGGCATCAGCGCCATTCCCCCTGGCAAGAACCGCGCCGAGTGGCAGGCGGCCGTGGATCCCGGACCGCGCGCCGACGCGACGGACACGATCTGAACGCCCTCCTCAGGGACTCTGGTGACCGTGACGTCCGGCCGGGCCGGGCCGGGCCGGGCGTCTCAGCCTCGAAGCAGCCGTCCAGCGACCTGCCCCAAGGGATGGTTCGACGGGTACGCCCCGGTCAGGCTCAACGCCATGCGCGTCGCCCAGGCGTGGGCGCGAGCGACGAGCGGGCCCCAGATCTCGTCGACCTCGATGCCCTCCCAGCTCGCGGACGCGCGGTAGGTCTCGAGGGGCGCGGCGCCGAGCCCGTGCAGGAGCAGTGCGCCGAGATCGCTCGCCGGGTCACCGGCCGTGGTGTCGCCCCAGTCGATGAGCGCGGCGACGACGCGGTTCCCCTCGGCGGCGTCGTCGACCACGACGTTTCCCGGGTGCGGGTCACCGTGCAGCAGCAGATCCTCGCCGGTCCACGCCCGGGCTGCCAGCCCGCGCTCCCAACGATCCACGGCATGCGCCTCGCAGCGCGGGGGAAGCTCTGCTTGCTCCAGGTCCTCGGCGAAGGCGTGCGCGCGGGTCGAGAGCGGGACCCCACGCACCGTGCTGCGCTCCATCAGCGGCACCTCGGAGGAATGCACCTGGGCGAGCATCCGCGCCAACTGCTCCCCCGCCCTGATCCGCCCCGCGGAGTCCGCCTCCGCGGCGGTGATGCCCGGCAGCCAGGGAATCAGCAGTGCATCCTTAGCAGTCGCGAGCGGGGCGGGGACGCGCATCGCGAGCTGGTCGCTCCGTGCAGCGAGATGCCTCAGCACCGTCACCTCGCGTGCCAGCAGCGGTCGTGCGCTCCTGCGCCGCACCACCCGCGCCACCAGGGTCGTCCCGTCGGCCTCGCCCACGGGCCACAGCACGTTGTCCCAGCCCTCCCCCAGAGGCTGCGCACCCAGCCTCCACACACAGTGCTCGAGCGAGATTCCGGGTTCGGGGAGCCAGAATCCCTGGAGCGCCCCGACTGCCTGCACATCCACCGGGAGGTCCGCCGCGGGCGGCCGGGGCGCAGCCCGGGCAGCCGGGCCCTCGCCTGCCGATCCTGCGCCGTGGAGGCGTCCTGCTTCGGGCTGCGACATCGCCCCAGACTACGAGCCCGCGAGGCCGCCGCACCGGGCAACCATCGGCAAGATCCTGAGCGCCTCGCCCGCGCTGGATAGCGTGGATGGCGACGGGCGACGAGGACTCGCCCCCGGGCGATGCGGCCCGGACACACCCCAGGAGGTTCGCATGGCACGAATCGGTATCCAGCTCATGATGCTCAAGGAACATGTCGCCCAGGACGGCATCCTGCCCGTGCTCAGGCGTGTGAAGGACACCGGCTTCGAGGTCGTCGAGGTGTCCCAGATCCCCATGACCGAGGAGAACGTGGCCGGCATGGAAGCCGCTCGCGACGAGCTCGGCATCCATTTCGCGGCGATCTCCGCGAAGACCTCCGCGCCCGAGGACAGCGACGAGCTGACGCTGGCGAAGCACTTCGACCTCCACGTCGAGCACGCCCGCCGTCTGGGCACGAAGCATCTGCGGATCGGCATGATGCCGCTGAGCGCGATGGCGTCCCAGGAGGCCTTCGACGCGTTCGCCGCCGAGGCCGACGGATATGCCCGACGCATGGCGGACGCGGGCCTCCGCCTCAGCTACCACAACCACCACGTCGAGTTCGCGAAGCTCGGCGGCGTCACGCTGCTCGACCAGCTCCGTCAGAAGGCGCCCCACCTGCGCTACGAGATCGACTGCCATTGGGTGCAGCGCGGCGGCCGCGATCCCGAGCGTACCCTTGCCGACTTCGACGGCGTGCTGGACCTCGTCCACCTCAAGGACTACCGCATCACCCTGCCGCCGGCCGAGGTGCTCGCCGCGGCCGCCGGCGGGGATCGGTCCGCGTTCACCCGCTTCTGGGGCGGGGAGATCGTGCAGTTCGCCGAGGTAGGCCAGGGCACGCTGGACTGGAAGCCCGTCATCGAGCAGGCCCTCGCCTCCGGAGCTCAGCACCTGCTCATCGAGCAGGACCAGACCTACGGCCGTGACATCTTCGACGCCCTCACGATGAGCCGTGAGCACCTCGTCTCGCTCGGCTTCGGCGCACTGATCACCGGCTGACCCGACCGTCCCGCGGCTAATCCACCCGTCCATCGGCTGCTCCACCGCCGCACGCCACACGCCACACGCCACACGCCACACGCCACACGACGCAGCGGCCACACTCATCAGGCCATGCCGTGCCGTGGCCGTCGCCGTCTTTCGCCCCCTTCTCCGGACCCACCCCACAGGAGCCTTCATGACCCAGCAGGTCCCCCTCTCCAGCCGCGTCAAGCAGATCATCGAGGTCGACGGGCTGCAGTTCCGGGACCTCGATGGGGACGGCGAGCTCACCCCGTTCGAGGACTGGCGGCTGGCCCCGGCCGAGCGGGCGGCGGACCTGGTCTCGCGGATGTCTCCGGACGAGAAGCTGGGGCTGATGGTGATCAGCTCGCGACCGATGGGCATCTCGCAGCACGACACGGAGCTCACCAGTCACGACGGGGCGGTCGACGAGCAGCATCTGCCGCTCAAGCTCGACCCGCACACCAGCGCAGGCATCCCCTTCCAGGGCACCACCGAAATGATCCGGGGCATGCACATGCGCCACTTCATCATGCGCGAGGAGCCCACCGGATCGCGGATCGCGACCTGGATCAACGCGATGAACGAGATCGCGGAGGACACCCGATGGGGCGTTCCCGTGATCGTCGCCGCGAACTCCAAGAACGAGGCCGGCGGGTTCAAGATGGGCGCCACACCCGAGGACCTCCCGTTCACCCAATGGCCGGGCACACTCGGCCTCGCCGCCACCGGGTCGCTCGACGTCATCGAGGATTTCGCCGCCCAGTCGCGGGCCGAGTGGCTCGCCTCCGGGCTCCGCAAGGGCTACATGTACATGGCCGATGTCTTCACCGACCCGCGCTGGTTCCGCGGCCACGGAACCTTCGGCGAGGATCCCGAGTTCGTCTCCCGCGCGATGGACGCGATCGTGCGCGGCTTCCAGGGCGGCGACCGCCTCGCGGCCGACGGCGTGGCCCTGACCACGAAGCATTTCCCCGGCGGCGGCGCCCGGGAGAACGGCACGGATCCCCATTACGCGGAGGGCCGTTTCAACATCTACCCGACGCCAGGGTCCCTCGAGGAGTACCACCTGCCTCCGTTCCAGGCGGCGATCGATGCCGGGACCTCCTCGGTCATGCCCTACTACGCGATCCCGTCGGACGAGAAGTCCTCCACCCCGCAGGGTCGGGTCACGCAGTTCGAGCAGCTCGGATTCGCCTTCAACAAGGAGATCCTGGACCTGCTGCGGTCGATGGGCCATCGCGGCTACATCAACTCCGACTCGGGCATCCTCTCGAAGATGGCCTGGGGCGCCGAGGAGCTCACCACGGCCCAGCGGGTGGGCCTGGCCGTGATGGCCGGCACCGACATGTTCGCGGACACCAACGACGTCGACGCCGTGCGTGATGCCTTCGTCTCCGGCTTCTTCACCTCCGCGCGGCTCGACGAGGCGGCGCAGCTGCTGCTCGAGGAGCTGTTCACCCTCGGACTGTTCGAGAACCCCTACGCCGACCCCGCCGAGGCGGACCGCATCGTCCGGAACACGGAGGCAGCTGCGGCGGCGGAGGATGCCCACCGACGCTCCGTCGTCCTCGCCAAGAACCACGACGCCGTGCTGCCGCTCACGCCTGCCTCCCTCACCGGCAAGCGCGTGTACGTCGAGCTCATGGCCAAGGAGCTCACGGTCAAGGAGCTCGACGCCCTGCGGTCCCGGATCGAGCAGGCGCATCCGGATGTCGCGTTCACCACCGACCATCGCGGAGCGGACGTCGCGATCGTGCTCATGAAGCCCTTCGTCGGCGCGTACTTCGAGTTCGTGGGGGTCGCCGACCTCGCCATCGATGACCACTCCCACGTCGACATCGAGAAGGTGCGCCGCATCCGCGAGAGCGTCGACACCCTGGTGATCGGGCTGAACGCCATGTACCCGTGGCTGCTCGACGCGATCGAGCCGCTGGCGGACGGCCTGCTGGTCGGCTTCGAGTCCCGCTACGAGACGATGGTCGACGCGGTGCTGGGCGAGTACTCCCCCAGCGGTCGCCTGCCGATCACGTTCCCGATCGACGCCGACGCGATCGCGGTGGATGCGGACGGCCGCTGCGCGTCCCCCAACGACGTGCCGGGCTACGCCAAGGAGCGGCACATGGACGGCCGCCCCTACGTCTACGTCGATGCGGACGGCAACCGCTACGAGCTGGGGCACGGGCTCACGTACGACGTCGCCTGAGCGGCACCGGGCACGCAAAAGGCCCCCTCCCCGCGCAGCAACGCAGGTGAGGGGGCCTTTCGTGGTGAGTGCAATGGTGGAGCCGGCGGGAATCGAACCCGCGTCCGATAGTGCGGAGCAAGAGCTTCTCCGGGCGCAGTCCGTATTATCGTTTTCTCAGTCCCGACGCTCGCACGAACACGTCGTCGACGGACTCAGTCACTCTGAAGTGTTCATCCTTCCCCGATGACGAGGGTCGGCAGCAGTGGCTCCTTAGATGATGGAACGATCCGGGTCAGGAGCAAGCCCGGGGTTCCAGACTGCTAACGCTGATCAGGCAGCGAGAGCGAAGTCAGTGCGCTTGGATTCGGCACTTATTGGTTTCCAGAGGACGTTAACGAGATGACTCTGGCTTCTCGGCCCGCTTCCCCTTGCTGGACAACTACCGTCGAAACCGATCGGCCCCCAGCGTGGGTCTGCAGCACAGATATCGGCGATCCCGAGGGATCGCCCTTGCACTCACGATTCTGTTGTCAAACAGCCACGAGCACCGGGTCTCCCCGCATGCCGTTCCTTGAGTCTACCGCGACTGCCTGTCGAACTGAAGCGAATATCCCTCAGCTCACGGCGAAGCGGTCATCCCTGGACCGCACGCGGCCGCAGAGCCCATCATGATCCCATGGTCGGATTCACCGCAGCAGGAGTGCAGGTCATGGTCGATGACGACACCCTGCGGGAGGTGGTCGCCGATCCCGAGGCCCTCGCGCGCTGGTGCACGGAGAACCCGGAGGATCCCCGCGTCGTTGCTCATCTGCGCATGCTGGGTCGTCTCGACGAGGCAGCGATCGCCGCCCGGCGCTCCCTCGAGGACCCGGCTCTGCCGCCTCTCATGCGCGCGGTGCGACGCACCAGGTATGCCCACGTGCTGCAGTGGCAGGGCGCGTTCACCGCGGCCGAGGAGCAGTTCGACCTCGCCGCCGAGGAGACCGGTTTCGAGGATCCGACCTCCCCCTCCTCGCTGTCCGTGCTCGCTGCGGTGTTCCAGCATCGTGCGAAATGCCGTTTCGAGCACGGTCTCCGGGAGCTGCGCTCGGGCCGGGAGGTCTCGGCGACGGGGCTTCGGGGCCTGGCCCTGGAGGATGCGCGCCGGGCGCTGGTGATGCGCGAGATGCTCGGTGCCGGCGACGAGGGGATCCTGGAGTCGAGCCGACAGACCGTGGCCCGGCTCGAGCGCGACGACTGACCAGGTCCAGGACAGGCCTCGGAGCGCCAGACGGCGTGATCGTCCGGGCCGGAGCGCGTGAATTCGCGTCGGCCCGTCACCCTCAGCGTGCGAGGAGCGCCTCCCTCAGCGCTGGCGGTGCGTTCCGACAGGAAGGTCAGGCGAGTTCGCGCTGCCGCATGGCGCGCTGCGCCTCACGCAGGTCCTGCTGCTCGCGCAGAGTCTGCCGCTTGTCCCATTCCTTCTTGCCGCGCGCCAGGCCGATGACGACCTTCGCGTGCGAGCCCAGGAAGTACATCTCCAGCGGGACGATCGTGAAGCCCTTCTCGCGGGACTTGCTCGCCAGGCGCTCGATCTCCTGCTTGTGCAGCAGCAGCTTGCGCTTGCGTCGGGCTGCGTGATTGGTCCAGGTGCCCTTGACGTACGGGGCGATGTGGACGGCGTCCATCCAGACCTCACGGCCCTCCACGAAGCAGTAGCCGTCGATCAGGGAGGCGCCGCGATCGCGCAGCGACTTCACCTCGGTGCCGGACAGGACGATTCCCGCTTCCCAGGTGTCGTCGATGTAGTAGTCGTGCCGAGCACGCTTGTTCGACGCGATGAGCTTCTTCTCGGGACCGTCTTCCCTGGCGGCTTTCTTCGCCGCCGTCTTCTTCTTCGCCGCCATGGAGTCCCTCCGTTCCGCAGTCGATCTGCGCCAGGTGCCGGCCGGGCTCGTACCGCGACCGAAGACCAAGCTTACGCGGTGATCACCGCAGGACGCGAGACAATATGGCCCGCTCGACGCCGACCGTCCCGACGCGGGCGGGCCCGGTCACGCGCCGCTCTGCGTCACAGGTAGTTCGCGGGGTTGACGGAGTTCCCGTCCTCCTGGACCTCGAAGTGGAGGTGGCAGCCGGTCGAGGAGCCCGTCGTGCCCACGTAGCCGACGGTGTCACCGGCGGAGACCTGCGCGCCCACCGGCTTCGCGAAGCCCTGCAGGTGGTGGTACGAGCTGGTGACCAGTTTCCCGTTGTGGATGCCGTGGCTGAGGATGATCTTGTTGCCCGCACCGCTGTTGTGCGTGCGAGCGATGACGCGACCGGAATGGGTCGCCCCCACCGAGGTCCCGCACGCGACCGGGAAATCGACTCCGGCATGCAGCTTCCGCGTGTGGTAGATCGGGTGGTAGCGCCAGCCGTAGTTCGAGTTCATGCGCGAATTCACCGGGTAGTTCCAGCCTCCGCCGGTGTTCGCGGAGCCGCCGCTGCTGCTCTTCTTGCCCGTGCCGCTCCCGCTGCTGCTCTTCTTCTTGGCCGCTTCGGCCGCCTTCTGCTCGCGTTCGCGCTCCTGGCGGGCGAGCTCCTCGATCTCCGTGTCCAGGGTCGAGCTGCGATCCTCCAGGTTCGCCTCGTCCTCCTGGTACTTCGTCTTCTTGGCCTCGAGGTCGTCACGCTGGGTCTTCTGCGTGGCGTAGAGGTCGTCGAGGTCGGCCTTCGCGGCGGCGGCGGCGTCCTCCGCGTCGGCGGTGCGCTGGACGGCCTGCTCGGACTCGAGCTTCAGTGCGTCGATCTCCTCGCGCACTGCGGTGAGGCGGTCCGCGGAGTTCTCCGTGACCGCCTGGTCGGCGCGCAGGGTGTCCAGGCGGCTCCCCTGGGAGGACATCGTCAGGCGGTAGTTCATCGAGCGATCCACCGCGTCCTGCGGGTCCTGCCCGCCGGTGTAGATGGTCGACGGATTGGGCAGCCCGCCGCCCTTGTAGGCGTCCAGAGCGACCTGCGCCAGCTCGTCGTCGCTGCGGTCGACCTCTTCCTGACCGGTCTCGACCTCTCCGGAGAGCTGCTTCTCCTCGTCCTGGGCGGCCGTGAGGCGCTCCCCGGTGAGCCGATCGTCCTCACGGGCGGCCGCGAGCTCGGCCTGAGCGTCCTCGAGATCCTGCTGCGCCTCCGGGATGAGCAGTTCCGTCTCCGCCAGGGCGATGTAGGTGTCGGCGAGCTCATCGTTCACCCCGCCGAGATCGATGCGGAGGTCCTCGAGCTGCTGGTCGACCGTCTCGCGCTCGGCGATCTTGTCCTGCTTGGTGCCCTCGGCCGAGGCCGGCGACAGCGGTCCGGCCAGCGAGGGCGTGAGGACCAGCAGGACGGTCGCGGCGAGAGTCAGCGGACGGCGCAGGATGCTCGGGGACATGCTCACACCTTCAGATAGCGGTTCAGGGAGACCACCGACGAGGCGATCGAGAGGATCGCGCCGAGCGCGACGAGGACGGGCGCGGCCCAGATCAGGTCGGCGACGCCCACCGTGATCAGGTCGCTGCCGAGGGTCGGCGCGAGCCAGCCCTGGACGATGTAGTCCAGGCCCAGCCACAGCATGCCGGAGGCGATCACGCCGCCGATGATCGCGGCGACCGCCCCCTCCAGCAGGAACGGGAGGCGGATGAAGAGGTTCGAGGCGCCGACCAGCCGCATGATGGCGATCTCGCGGCGACGGTTCGCCACCGACATCCGGATGGTAGTGGCCACCAGGAGCAGCGCGGCGATCAGCATCAGGACCGCGAGCCCGAGCGCGAACAGGGTCGACTGGTTCAGCACATCGATGAACGGGGCGAACGTGCTGAGGAGGTCGGTGACCTCGTCGACCCCGTCGCGACCCTGGAAGAACTCGACGACCGCAGCGGATTCGTCGGCGTCCTGGAGGGTGATGTGGAAGGAGACGGGCATGTCCTCGGCGGTGAAGTTCGAGACGAACCCCTCCCCGGCGAACTGCTCCTGATAGATCCCGAGCGCCTCGTCCTGGGAGCGCTCGTCGTAGGACGCGATGTAGGGCGAGAGCACGTCGCCGTCCAACGCCTCGCGCACCGAGTCGATCTGCGCGTCGGTGGCCGCGCCGCCGGCACAGGAGGCGGCGGTGGAATGCGGTGAGCACAGGAAGATCGTCACCTGCGACTGCTCGACGAGAGTGTCCTTCATGTCCATGATCTGCTTCTGCATGATCAGTCCCGTGCCCACGAAGGTCAGGGACACCGCGGTCACGATCACGACGGAGATGACCATGGCGATGTTCCGCCAGAGCCCGGAGAGGATCTCCCCGGAGATGTAGCGCATCCTCATCGCAGAGCCTCCCCGTCCTCGTCCTCGGCGAACGCGTCCTCGTGCTGCTCCAGCAGCGCATCGCGCTCGTCGATCAGCTCCTCCTCCAGCACGTCCCCGGCAGGCCCGTCCTCTGACGCAGGCTGCTCGCCCTCGTCCACGAGGAGCGCGGACGGCAGTTCGGAGCGGTGGGCGGAGTCATCGGGAAGGTGCCCGGAGATCACGCTGACCGGGGTCTCGCTCTCGTACAGGCCCTCGCGCTCGTCACGCACGACGCGGCCCCCGACCATCTCGACCACGCGGCGGCGCATGCGGTCCACCGCGCCGTGGTCGTGGGTGGCCATGACCACGGTGGTGCCACGCTCGTTGATCTCGCTGAGCAGATCGAGGATCCCTTCCGCGGTCGAGGGGTCGAGGTTGCCCGTCGGCTCATCGGCCAGGAGGATCGAGGGTCGGTTGACGTAGGCGCGGGCGATGGCGACGCGCTGCTGCTCACCGCCGGACAGCTCGTGCGGGAGTCGCTTGCCCTTGTCCTCCAGACCCACCATCTCGAGCATCTCGGGCACCAGTCGGCGCACCACCTTGCGGGGCGTGCCGATCACCGCCAACGCGAACTCGATGTTCTGGTAGGCCGTCTTGGACGGCAGCAGGCGGAAGTCCTGGAACACCATCCCGATGTCCCGGCGGAGTGCGGGAACCTTCCAGGACGGGATGCGGGAGAGGTCCCGGCCCGCCACGTAGACGGTGCCGAGCGTGGGGGCGGTCTCCTTGAGCACCATGCGCATCATGGTGGACTTCCCGGAGCCCGAGGCGCCGACGAGGAACACGAACTCCCCGCGGGCGAACTCGATGTCGAGGTTCTCCACCGCGGGGTGCTGGCCACGCATGTACGTCTTGGTGACGTTGTCGAAACGGATCACGGGTGCCTGTTCACATCGGGGGAGGCGTTCTGTCCCAGAGTAGGGTCGCCGACGCGCGAATCGCCGCAGGCTGACTCGTGAACGAGGTCAAAACCTGGTCAAGGTCTGGTGCCGGTGCTCACACCAGGTGGATCAGCGGACTGCAGGCCCCCGACGGCGCTGATCAGTCCTGCAGCTTGCCCTGCTCGGCGCGCCACCGGATGCCGGCGTCGATGAACTCGTCGATCTCACCGTCGAACACCGAGGAGGGGTTGCCCTCCTGGTACTCGGTGCGCAGGTCCTTGACCATCTGATACGGGTTCAGCACGTAGGAGCGCATCTGGTCGCCCCAGCTGGCCTTCACGTTGCCCGCGAGCTCCTTGCGCTCAGCGGCCTCCTCGGCCTTCTTCAGCAGCAGCAGGCGAGACTGCATGACGCGCAGCGCAGCGGCACGGTTCTGGATCTGGGACTTCTCGTCCTGCATGGAGACGACGGTCCCGGTGGGCAGGTGCGTCATGCGCACTGCGGAGTCCGTGGTGTTCACGGACTGCCCGCCGGGGCCCGACGAGCGGAAGACGTCGACCTTGAGGTCGTTGTCGGGGATCTCGATGGAGTCGGTGGACTCGATCAGCGGGATGACCTCGACGGCGGCGAAGGAGGTCTGGCGACGCCCCTGGTTGTCGAAGGGGCTGATGCGCACCAGGCGGTGGGTGCCGCCCTCGACGGACAGGGTGCCGTAGGCGAAGGGTGCGGAGATCTCGAAGGTGACCGACTTCAGCCCCGCCTCTTCCGCGTAGGAGGTGTCCATGACCTTGTGCGCGTGGCCGTGCCGCTCCGCCCAGCGCAGGTACATGCGCATGAGCATCTCCGCGAAGTCCGCGGCGTCCACGCCACCGGCGCCGGCGCGGATCGTGATGACCGCGTCGCGCTCGTCGTACTCGCCCGAGAGCAGGGTGCGCACCTCGAGCTCGTCGAGCGTCTTGTGGATCGAGACCAGCTCCTGCTCGGCCTCTTCGAGGGTGTCAGCGTCGTCCTCCTCGGCGGCGAGCTGGACCATGACCTCGAGGTCCTCGATGCGCGAGGAGAGCTGGCTGATGCGTCGACGCTCGGACTGCGCGTGGGAGAGGGACGAGGAGACCTTCTGCGCGTTGTCGACGTCGTCCCACAGGTCCTGGGACGATGCCTGCTTCTCGAGGTCGGCGATCTTGGCGTCGAGCGCCTCGATGTCGGTCACCTGCTCGATCGACGACAGGGTCGAGCGGAGCTGGGGGATCTCTACGGAGAAGTCGATGGAAGTCACGAGGCCCGAGTCTACGGCAGGAGCCTGGACCGGGCCGACGAATCGGTCCGTCCCGGGGCTCCCCGGGAGCGTTCCGGGCTCTCCCGGTATCGTTCAGCGGCCTGCAGCGCCCGACCCGTCGCGCGCGGCAGCATGCTCCTGCTGCGGGGCATCCACGAGCCAGGTGCCGAGGTCGCGCCCCACCTCGACCAGCCACCTCGCCGGATCGGCGATCGCCTTCTCGACGGATCCGGCGCGCGAGGTGAGATCCCACGCCCTGGTGATCCCGGCCTCGTGCAGCTCGTCCTCGGACAGGGTGATCGCTCCGGCGACCGCCGCCACCGGGAGCCCCAGATCATGGGCGCGACGGGCGATCTCGGCAGGCCCCTTCCCCTGGAGCGTCTGTGCATCGAGCTTCCCCTCCCCCGTCACCGCGACGTCGGCGCGGGCCAGGAGGGACTCGACGCCGGCGAGCTCGAACACGGCGTCGGCCCCGGAGCGCTGGGCGGCACCGAGCAGGAACAGTGCGAACCCGGTGCCGCCGGCGGCGCCGGCACCGGCGGCGTCCCGGCACGCATGCGCGGGGTCCAGGATCTCCGCAGCGGCGCCGAGGACCGCGTCGACCACCGCGATGTCCTCCGACGGGATCCCCTTCTGCGGTCCGTACACCGCGGTGGCGCCGTCGTCTCCCAGCAGCGGATTGGTCACGTCGCTCGCGGCGATCAGCTCGATCCCTTCCAGCGCCTCGAGCGCCGGGGCGAGGTCGACCGAGGCGAGAGTCGCCAGGCCGTCGACCCCTGCAGCGATGTCCTCCCCGGCGGCGGTCAGCAGCCGCCCGCCGAGGCCCTGGAGCAGACCGGCCCCGGCGTCGGTCGAGGAGCTGCCGCCGAGTCCGACCATGACCGAGCGAGCCCCGGCGGCGACGGCGGCGAGGATCAGCTCGCCCAGACCACGGGTGGAGGCCGCGCGGGGGGCGAGTTCGTCACCGGGGAGGGCGCGGAGGCCGACGGCCTCGGCGAGCTCGACGACGGCCAGCCCGTCCGAGAGCGCCCAGCGCGCACTGCGGGACTCCCCCGTCGGTCCGGTGATGAGACTCGTGCGCTCCTTGGCGCCGGCGGCGAGCGCGGCGTCCACGGTGCCATCGCCGCCGTCGGCGATCGGGCAGGCGAGCAGCTCGACGGCGGGTGCCGTGTCCCGGATCCCGCGGGCGAGCGCCTCGACCACCTCGGCGGCGCCGAGCGTTCCCTTGAACTTGTCGGGGGCGAGCAGTGCGGTCGTGATCGGGGTGGTCATCGCGATCTGGCCTCTCCTTGAACGGTCAGGGGGACGGACAGTCCCGTCCTTCGTGTGAACCATCCTGCCAAGGGCGGATGGGTGCGAGCGGTGACCACGACGCGGACGGTCCCGTCCCCGTCGACGGAGACGTCGAGCACCTGCACGTCCTCGGTGCTGGTCGTGTCCAGGGGATATCTGCGCAGCTGCTCCTGCGCGGCACGACGCGCGAAACCGGCGTGGAGGGCGTTGCCGTCGCCGGTGGTGTAGAGCCGCGCGGGGTCCACCGCCTGCGAGGCGGCGAGCGCGGCGCTGTCCGCAGCGGCCTGCAGGCCATTGCGCTCCAGGTGGACCCCGGTGACGGCGGTGCCGACGCCGATCACCATGAGGATCACGACGAGCACTCCCGTGGTCAGGATGGTCATGGACCCCCGGGGATCGCGCAGCCTGGAGAGCACCCGGCACCGGCCCCGACGTGAGTCCTCGGTGCCGTTCACTGTCGGCGCTTCGGTCCCGTTCACGGTCGGCTCCTCGAACCCGTGCACGGTCGGCTCGTGGTGTCCGCTCATGGGGCCCCCTCCCCGTACTGGTCGACCTGGACGGCGTGCGCGGATCCCACCGTGACCGGTCCGGTATCACCGAGGATCGGGCCGAGACCGGGGACGGGAACCGGGATCCGTACCCGCGCGGTGACGGTCCCTCCCGCGGTCGCACACGGGTCCTCGCTGCAGCGGATCTCCACGACGTCGCTCACGGGGAGGCGGTAATCCTCGAGGATCATCGTGGTGTGCTGCCAAGTTCGCGCGGTGGCGTTCTCGGGATCGGCGTCGACGGCGTGGATCCGGGCTGCGTCCCGGGCGATGGTGTCGGCGGCGAAGACTGCCGCCTGGACGGACCCGAGCGTGAGCACGAGGTAGAGGGAGGGGATCAGCAGCGCGGCCGAAAGCGCCACGAACTCGACGATCGTGTTGCCGTCCTCGTCGCGCAGGCGGTTCCGTGCGCCGTTGCATCGGCGATGCCGAGGGCCGATCGCGCAGGGCGCGACGAGCGTCACCATGCCTCCTCATCCAGTGCGCGTCCCTCGACGCGGAGCGTCCCCGCGGGGCCGAACAGTCCCACCAGAGGCAGGTTCGCGCGCACGTGGACCGTGATGGTGCCGTCGGCGTCCTCCGACGCCGTGGCGGCGACCTGGTACGAGCTCCCGAACCGCTGCTGGACGAGCTGCTCCGCCCGTGCGGCACCGTCGTCGGGGGCGGCTCCGACCAGGGAGGCGTGGTGGGCGCCCTGGACGGCGGCATCGATGAGCGTGTTGCGGGTGTGGAGGACGAGGGCGGCCTGCACCACGGCGAGGGCGATGAGGATGATCAGCACCGCGACCATCGGGAACTCCGCCACCGCCGAGCCCTCCTCCCGGCGCAGGTCGCGCGCCAGCTGCCGGCCGGGGCTCGTGCGTGATCGGCCGCGTCGGGCCGGAGGGCAGGGTGATGCCACGAGTGTCGAGGACGGTGCGGTGATCACGGTGAGAACTCGGGAGCGACGGCGATCAGAGGCTTCCGCCGAGGAACGGCGCCATGGCGTTCTCGAAGATCTGCACGATCTGCTCGGAGGCCACGGCCCAGAGGGCGACGACGATCCCGGCAGTCATGAGCGTGATCAGCACCCATCCGGGCACGTCGCCGCGATCGGAACCCAGACGCTCGACGAGCTGCGACGTCCTGCTCTGCGGCTCGACCGCTGCGCCGTGCCGCGGGCCGCGGTATGCGACACGCCCTCGGCGGGACCGACGGTGGAGAGTGGTGCGGTGAATGGTCATGTCTGGCTCCTCGGCAAGGATCCCGGAGTGTTTCTTCGGGATCGGGTCGGCGGTGCGGGGCGTGCTCGTTCAGGTATCTGGAGAGGCAGCCGGCGGCCGGCCTCGACGGGCAGGACCGGAGGGGGTCGGCGGGCAGTTCCCGGCAGCGAGAGGTGCCGGGCGCCTCCCGGCGGCATCGGCGCCCTCACAGGGCGATCTCCAGCACGGCGATTCCCGGAAAGATCGCGAAGACCACCACGAGCGGCATCACGAAGAACACGACGGGCATCAGCATGTAGATCTCGCGGCGACCGGCGATCTCCATCAGATCGCGCTTGGACGCCTCCCGGGCATCCTGTGCCTGGGCGCGCAGCACGTCCGCCAAGGGCGTGCCGCGTTCGATCGCCACGGAGACGCCCTCACCGAAACGCCCCAGCGAGGCCAACGGCGTACGTGTCCCCAGGGAAGCGAGCGCCTGGGCGACGGAGGTGCCTGAGCGGATGTCCGCGACGGTGGCCGCGAACTCCTCGGGCAGGGCGCCGGTGGAGGTGTGCGCGACCCGTTCCATCGCCGCGATGGGGCTCTCGCCCGCAGCCACGGCGAGCGCGAGCAGGTCCGCGACCGTGGGGAACTCCCGCGCCATCCGGGCGGCACGGCGCGTGATCTCCCGTCCCAGGAGGTAGTCGCGCAGGAGCACTCCGAGCAGCGTGCCGAGAGCGACGATGCACAGTCCCAGCACGGGGCTCGCGCCGCGGGAGCTGATCGCCAGCAGCGCCACCACGAGGCCGAGGAGCAGGCCGAGCACAGCGAAGACCACCTGCTCGACGCGGAACGAATCCACGGAAGAGCGTTTCCCCGCCAGGCGCAGCCGCCGTTCGAGCTGGTCCGCCCCGCCGGTGAGGCGTTCGAGCAGACCCAGGCCGCGGTGCGCGATCGGGCCGAAGAGGTTCTCGGCGACGAGTCGCGTCCTGCTGGTGCTCGCTGGGGCGCTGAACAGGGAGGCGGAGCGGGAACGACGCAGATACGGGTCGATGCGCGCGCCGAGATCGCGGGAGCGCAGCCATGGCAGGCGGCCTGCCACCAGGGCGAGCCCGATCCCGAGCATGAGACCGAGGAGCGCTCCCAGGAGGGCGATTCCGGAGGTCGTCATCGCAGCACCCTCTCGTCCTGCGGCAGACGCGCGATACGCAGCATCACGCGATAGGCGACCAGAGAGACTGCTGCTCCGATGAGGATCATCGACATTCCCATCGGGGAGTCGTATGCCTGCGCTGCCTGCGGACGGGTCGACATCAGCGCCAGCACGGCCCACGGGGCGACGAGCGCGAGGCGTGCCGCGTTGATCGTCCAGGACTGGCGGGCCTCGAGCTCGGCGCGGGTGCGGGCGTCCTCGCGGAGGAAGGTCGCCAAGGTGCGCAGGAGTCCACCGAGATCGGTACCTCCGACGTCGCGCGTGATCCTCAGGGCTTCGACGATCCGATCTCCGACAGGATCGGCGAGGCGGGTCTTCAGTCGGTCCAGGCAGGCAGCGAAGTCGCCGCTGGCCTGGTAGTCGAGCGAGAACTCGTGGAATGCCGGCCGCAGCCCCTCCGGCCCCTTGTGGCTGAGCTGGACCAGCGCTTCGGGCAGGGAGAGGCCGGCTCTGATGGCGGAGTTGACGTGATCGACCGCTTCGGGCCAGACCTCGCGCAGTTCAGTGGTGCGACGGCGGGCCGCGGAGCGCAGGAAGACGATGGGCAGGGCCATCGATGCCGCGCCGATGGTCACGGAAGGGACCACAGCGCCGGAGAGCGACCACAGAGCAGCCGAGACCACCAGGCCCAGTCCTGCGCTCAGGGCCGGCACCGCAGCCGGCGGAACGGAGGTGAGCCCGACGGTCACCAGGTCGTCGCGCATCCGATCCATCGCCCGACCGATACGTCCCCGTCGCACCGAGTGACCGTCCTGCTCCCACAGCGACCACCAGATCGACAGCAGACCGAGGCCGGCGATCAACCCGAGGAATGCTCCGTCGCTCATGCTGCCTCCGGACGCCCCAGCAGGGCATGGAGATCGTGATCGGCACGTGCGAAACGTTCGGCGTGGGGAGGATGGCCTTCCCCGCGCACGAGACGATCCCCGCGCAGCGTGAACAGCTCGGAGATCTCGATGACCTCGTCCTCCACCCGACCGCTGAGCCCTGCGATCTCCCGCACCCGGCGGCGCCCGTCCGCGAGCATGTCCAGGTGCACCACGAGGTCGATCGCACTGGCCACGGTGGGCACCACGAAGCGACTGGAGATGTTCTCCCCGGCCAGCAGCGGCAGCGTGCAGAGCTTGGTGACCGCGTCGCGCGCGGAGTTGGCATGGATCGACGCGAGTCCGGGCAGGCCGCTGTTCAACGCGATCAGCATGTCCAGTGCCTCGGCCTCGCGGACCTCCCCGACGATCACCCGGCTGGGACGCATGCGCAGCGCCTCCTTCACCAAGCGGCGCATCGAGATCTCCCCTGTGCCCTCGAGGTTCGCCTGGCGCGTCTGCATCGCGACCACGTCGCGCAGGCCCAGATCCAGCTCGAAGACCTCCTCGATGGTGACGACCCGTTCGCGGGCACCGATCGACTGCGCCAGGCACCGCAGGAAGGTGGTCTTGCCCGCCCCGGTCGCGCCGCTGGCGATCACGTTCAGTCCCGAGCTGATCGCTGCGTCGAGGAAGTCCGCGGCCTGAGCGGTCAGCGATCCGAGGGCGACCAGGCCCTGGAGGTCGATGGCCTTGGCGACGAACTTGCGGATGTTGATCGCCCAGTGGGTGCGCGTGACGCTGGGGATCACGACGTGCAGGCGCGATCCGTCCGGCAGCAGGGCGTCGACGAACGGGGTGCTCATGTCCAGGCGCCTGCCCGAGCTCACCAGCATCCGCTCGACGATGCCGCGGACCTCGGCGTCCGAGAGGACGATCGTGGTGAGCTCGCTGCGTCCGTTGCGCGCGCAGAAGACCTGGCTCGGCGAGTTCAACCAGATCTCCTCGACCGTGGGGTCGTCGAGCATCTCCTGGAGCGGTCCGAAACCGCCGATGCGTGCGGCGACCTCGGCCACCATCGTGTCGCCGTCGTGGAGCACCGGCACCTCTCCGGAGGAGGAGCGGTAGTCGTAGTCCGCGACGACCTCCCGGATCAGCGGCTCGAGCTGGTCGGCACGCACGTCCAGTCCCCGACGGCGGATCAGCTCCCGCGATTCCGCCTCGATGATGGTGGCGGTCTCCATCCAGTCCCCTCCCGACCCGACCGACCGGTCCCTCCAGTCGCAATGTGCTGCGCAGCACATCCGCGGTCACTGTAGAGGGATCAGCCGTGCCGCGCCGCGCGAAGTCAGGAATTGTGGACAACTCTCCCAGGGTCCGACCATGGCAGGATGACGTGACGCCTGTCCCAGAGATCGTCCCCACTACCAGGAGCCCTTCCTCATGGCCGACTCCCCCGATCCGTCCTCCTCGCGCCTCAGCCGCCCCACCGTGAAGTACATGGCGAAACGTGTGCTCTCGGAGTTCTCCCGCGATGGGGGCACGGACCAGGCCGCGAAGCTCACCTATTTCATGGTGCTGTCGATCGCTCCGACGCTGCTGGCGCTGTTCTCCTTGGCCACGCTCCTGCTCGCCCCGGTCAAGGACCAGATCGCCGCGCTCATCACCGATGCGATCGAGTCTGCCGCGAGCGGTTCCGAGCTCGGTGCCGGCGATGCGGTCGCGTCGACCGTCGAGTCCCTCATGGGCTCGGCGACCGGCGGCACCGTCGCGCTGATCATCGGTATCGCCACCGCCCTGTGGTCCGCCTCGGGGTACATCAAGGCGTTCGGCCGCGTCGCCAACCAGGTCTACGAGATCCCTGAGGGCCGAGGACCGGTCCGCCTGATCCTCTCGATGCTCGGGCTGACGATCGCCATGATCCTCGGCATCCTCCTGATCTTCGTGTCGATCCTGCTGAACCAGTCGCTCGTGGACGGGCTGCTGGGCCCGATCGCCTCCGCCTTCGGCGCCCAGGGCGTGCTCACCTTCCTGACCGGATCGTTCCTGCCCGTCTGGGCCTGGGTGAAGTGGCCCGTGATCCTGGTGATCGCCTTCGCACTGATCTCGCTGCTGTACTGGGGCGCCCCGAACATCGCCAAGCCGTTCCGCCTCATCTCCCCCGGCGGTGTGTTCGCGATCATCGGCATCGCCATCGCCGCGGTCGCCCTGTCGATCTACATGGGCACCGTGGCCGGGTACTCGAGCTACGGCGCCATCGGCGGCATCATGGCCGTCCTGTTCGCCCTGTGGATCATCAACATCGTGATCATCCTCGGTGCCGAGGTGGACGCGGAGTTCGAGCGAGCTCGCGAGCTGGAGTCCGGCAAGCCCGCCGAGGACGACCTCACCCTCCCGATGCGTGACTCGAAGGCGGCGGAGAAGGCCGAGGCCAAGCGCGAGGACATCATCGATCAGGGCCGCGACATCAGGCTGAAGAACTTCCACCGCGACGCCGAGGCCTACACCGGCGAGGACGCCCGCCTCACCCCGCGTCACGGCGTGCCGACGGTCGATCCCGCTTCCGTCGACGGCAGCGAGGGCCCCACCGCCGATCAGGCCACCACCGGCGAGCCCACCGAGGATCCGAAGGGCTCCTGACATGTGCGGGCGCTTCGCGTTCTTCCAGGAGATCGATCCGCTGGTCGACGACCTCGGGGCCGTCGACCTCGCGGATCCGCAGCTGCGCAGCCGGTGGAACATCCCGCCGACGGCGCCGATCCACGTGGTCACCGAATCGATCGACCCGGGCTCCCGGACGATCACCCGCGCGCTGCGTGTCGCCCGCTGGGGCCTGCTGCCCCCGTTCGCGACGGACTCCTCGTTCTCCTCACGCACCTTCAACGCCCGCCGCGAGACCCTCGCAGAGAAGCCGAGCTTCCGCGGGAGCCTCGGCCGCTGGCGTGCGATCGTCCCGATGGACGGGTACTACGAGTGGGTGCGCGACGAGCAGGGCAGGCGCGGGCAGCCGCACTTCATCGCCCCGGCCGACGGCTCCCCGCTGTACATGGCGGCGCTGGTCTCCTGGTGGAAGGGGCCCGGGCACCACGCGGGCCCGGCCGCCAGCGAGGACGGCGATTTCCTGCTCAGCGCCACGATCATCACCCGCGAGGCCGTCGGGGAGCTCCGCGACCTCCACGACCGCACCCCGGTGATGCTGCGCCGCAGCGAGCTCGATGTGTGGCTCGACAGCTCGATGGATGACCGGCACGCCGCCCAGGAGTGGATCCTGGACGACACCCACCTGCTGGACGATGCCGCGCTCGAGATCCGCGAGGTGGATCCCGCAGTCGGTGCGGTCGGCAACGACGGCCCCGAGCTGCTCGAAGCGCCGCTGCGCCTGCTCTGACCGTGCCGGCGCCTGCGGCGACCGGGTGCCTCCCGGCAGATCCGCACCGGCACCCGCACCCTGCGTCGGACCGGTCCCACCCGCGGGTCAGACCGCGGTCTGACGCACGCGGAGCCCTCTCCCCCGTACGCTCGTGCCCATGACCACCGGATCCGATGCACGCCCGGAGGAGCCGAGCGGGCCCGTCCGGCGCTCCGACCCATTCCGCTGGATCATCGAGAACCCCGGCACCGTCGATCTGATCGGTTTCGGCGGGCTGGCCTTCCTCACCTTCGCCTTCGGCGTCTGGACGGGCAGCTTCGGCTGGTGGACGCTGTTCACGGTCCCGATGATCGCGGCCGCCGCGATCTGCCGGGTGCGCCCGCTGATCGGCGTGATCGTCATCGGAGTGCTCGCCATCTCCCACATGCTGCTGGGTGTGCCCGTCGTCGGCGGCGACATCATGACCTTCTATGCGATGTTCTGCGCCGTCGCCTACGGCGGGCCGGCGGTGCACGCGATCGGCGTCGGCGCCGGTTTCCTCGGAGTGCTGGCGCAGGCCGGGTACTGGAGCATCGTCACCTTCTTCGACGAGTACGGCGGCCCGCTCCAAGCCGCGCTGACCTTCGGAGGGCTGTGCGTGGTCGGCACGATCACCATCGTCGCCGTCTGGGCGCTGGCGAACCTCCAGCGGGCACGGGTCCGCCAGCTCGCCCTCACGCGTGACCGCGCAGAGCAGGCGGTCCGGGAGCGCGAGCAGCGCACGGCGCTCGCCGTCGCCGACGAGCGCGCCCGCATCGCCCGCGAGATGCACGATGTCGTCGCCCATTCGCTCTCGGTGATCATCGCCCAGGCCGACGGCGGGAGGTTCGTCGCCTCCCAGAAGCCCGAGATGGCCGTCGAGGTCCTCGGGACGATCGGGGAGACCGGCCGCGCGGCGCTCGCGGACATGCGGTCCCTGCTGGGGGTGCTGCGCCAGGAGGACGAGACCAGCTTCGGACCCCAGCCCGGCCCGGAGATGCTCGACGACCTCCTCGAACGGGTGCGAGCGGCCGGGCTCGACGTGACGCTCGAGATCGAGGAGCCGCTGGAGGATCTCCCCCAGGCCCTCGGCATGTCCGTGTTCCGCCTGGTCCAGGAGTCGCTGACGAACACGCTCAAGCATGCCGGCCCCGGCGCCTCCGCCGCAGTGCGGATCTCCCGCGCCGCCGGGCGTCTCGAGATCGAGGTGCTCGATGACGGACAGGGCACCGATCCCGAGTCCGACGGGCTGGGTCACGGGATCACCGGTATGCGCGAGAGGATGTCCGTGTTCGGGGGGACCCTGCAGGCCGCTCCTCTGCCGGGCCGCGGATATCGCGTTCTCGCCACGGTCCCCCTCGATGCTGCCGGAGCGCCCTCCCCCGGCGATGATGACCCTCCTCGCTCCCCACCGCCCTTCTGATCCGATCCCGCGGATCACCCGACCCTCGCCCCCCCTGATCCCCTTCCCCACCCTCACCGAGGAGTTCTCCGATGACTGCACCGCTGGACCGTCCCCTGCGCATCGTCCTGGTCGATGACCAGCCTCTCGTGCGTGCAGGATTCTCGATGGTGATCGACTCCCAGGACGACATGTCGGTCGTCGCGCAGGCGGCCGACGGCGCTGCAGCGGTCGAGGAGCTGCGCGCCCGCACGGTCGACGTGGTGCTCATGGACGTGCGCATGCCGCGCATGGACGGCATCGAGGCGACCTCCCGCATCCTCGCCCAGGCACCGGAGGGTCGGGCTCCGAAGATCATCGTGCTGACCACCTTCGACCTCGACGAGTACGTGGTCTCGGCGATCCGGGCCGGTGCCAGCGGCTTCCTGCTCAAGGACGCACAGCCCGAAGAGCTGCTCGCCGCGATCCGGACGGTCCACAGCGGGGACGCGGTGATCGCCCCGTCGGCCACCCGTCGGCTGCTCGCACGCGTCGTCGCGACCCCGGAACCGCAGGAAAAGGACACCTCGATGCTCGAGGCGCTCACCGAGCGCGAGCGCGAGGTGCTCACACTCATGGGGCGCGGGTATTCGAACCAGGAGATCGGCGCCGAGCTGTTCGTCGCCGAGGCGACGGTGAAGACCCATGTGGGCCGGGTGCTCTCCAAGCTCGGGGCCCGGGACCGCGTCCAGGCCGTGATCATCGCCTTCGAGACCGGCCTGGTCTCCCCCGGCGCTGAGTAGCCCCGGCGTCGTCCACCCCTGGTATGACGAGGCACCATCCTCAGGTCTCGACACCAGCCACCTGACGAGACCGGAGGCTGACGAACCGGGAGCTTGCCCAGGAGAGGATCGACATCGACCCGACACCCCCTCCGAAGGATCCCCATGACCTCCCAGCATCTCGCCAGCTCGACCCCGTCCGACGGTCCCGACGGCTCGACCGGCACGGCGGCGGGCGCCCTCGCGCACGGCGCCACCGGCACGGAAGCTCCCGCGATCATCGCCCGCGGCATCACCCGCACCTACGGCACCGGGGCCGGCGTCGTCACGGCGCTGGACCACGTCGATCTCGACGTCGTCCGTGGAGCCTTCACCGCGATCATGGGTCCCTCGGGATCGGGCAAATCCACGCTCCTGCACACCCTGGCCGGGCTCGACGTCGTGGACGGCGGATCGATCCGGATCGGCGACACGGAGATCACCGACCTGTCGGACGACGCGCTGACCGTGCTGCGCCGTGAGCGCATCGGCTTCGTCTTCCAGTCCTTCAACCTGCTGCCGATGCTGAGCGCCGAGCAGAACATCCTGCTGCCGTTGGAGCTCTCCGGCAAGCGCGTGGACCGCGCCTGGCTCGAGACCATCACCGAAGCGTTCGGGATCGGCGACCGGCTCTCGCATCTGCCCTCCCAGCTCTCCGGCGGTCAGGTCCAGCGGGTCGCGATCGCGCGCGCCCTAGTGACCTCCCCCGAGGTGGTGTTCGCCGACGAGCCCACCGGCAACCTCGACTCCCAGACCACCGAGGAGGTCCTGGAGTTCCTGCGGCTGTCCGTGGACCAGTTCGGGCAGACCGTCGTAATGGTCACCCATGAGCGCGACGCCGCCGAGCGCGCCGACCGGATCCTCACCCTCGCCGACGGTCGCATCGCGAACGACGAGGACCTGCGAGGGCAGCGCTGATGGCCCGTCGTACCCCCGTGAAGCTCACCCCGCTGCGTCGACATTTCGCCGCCGTCCTCACCATCGCGCTGTCCTGCACCTTCGTCGCCGTCATGGTGCTGGCCGGGAACCTCATGCAGTCCTCGCTGCGCTCCCAGGCCGCCCAGCAGTTCGACGGCGCGGACCTCCAGATCGAACGCCCCCTCTCCGACGAGGACTGGTCCTCCGAGGACCCGCTGGATCCGCCCGAGGTGCCCGGCGCCGACGCCGTATGGCCTCAGCTGATGGACTACATCCAGCTCGACTCACCGGACGGTGACGGCGTCTTCCTCACCACCGCCATGCTCCCCCCGGGGGACGCCGGCGAGCGCTATCTGTCGGAGGGCAGAGCCGCGACGTCCGACTCCGAGGTCGTGCTCGACGCCTCTGCCGCGGATCAGCTCGGAGTGACGCTGGACGACACCGTCGTCCAGCCCGCCGACTTCTCGCCCAGCGGCACGGAGCAGGAGCTGACCGTCGTCGGCATTGCACCGACGGCAGACGGCGCCGCGTTCGGCGGCACCCCGCGCGTCCTGGTCTCCGAGGCCGATGCCCAGACGCTCCTCGGGCCGACGGCCGGGACCATCACCGACAAGTGGCTCGCCACCGTGCCGGAAGGCACCGACCCCGCGGACGTCGCTGCGGACGCCTCCGCCGGCGACCTCACGGTGCGCACGGTCGACGAGGCCGAGGAGGAGGCCGCAGGTCAGTTCATGCAGGGCTTCGGTGCCCTCGCGATGGTGCTCGCCGTCTTCGTGGTGATCGCCCTGTTCACCAGCGCCGTCGTCATCGCGAACACCTTCGCCGTGACCATCGCCCAGCGCACCCGCAGCCTCGCACTACTGCGCACCCTCGGTGCGACCCGCTCGCAGGTGCGCAGCGTGGTGCTGCGGGAATCGCTGACGGTCGGACTGGTCGGGTCGCTCCTCGGCGTGCTCGGAGGCCATCTCCTGGCACAGGCGGCGCTGGCCGCTGCCGCCGGCATCGGCTGGATGGACGGTCTCGTGCTCGTTCCGGTGAGCCTCTGGTCGGTGCTGCTGCCGATCTTCGCCGGGGTCGCCATCACCCTGGGGGCGAGCTTCGCCCCGATGCGCTCCGCCACCAAGGTCGCACCGCTGCAGGCTCTGCGTCCCGCACCGCCTGCACAGCAGCGCGGCCTGGGCGTGCGCGGCATCCTCGGCCTGGTCGCCGTCGTGCTCGGCATCGCCGTCATGGCAGGCGGCACCGCCCTCGCCCTGACCAGCGATGCTGCCGCGCTCGGCATCCTGCTCGCGATGGTGGGAGGCGTCCTCAGCTTCACGGGCGTGCTGATGACCCTGGTGATCGCGACCCGTCCGCTGTCCGCTCTCGCCGGGCGGATCGTGGGACGTCTCGGCGGGCTGCCCGCGCGGATCGCCGGCGCGAACGTCGCCCGCAATCCCCGCCGCAGCGCCGCCACCATCGCTGCGCTGCTGATCGGGACCACCCTGATGACGATGATGGCCGTCGGGGCGCGGACCGCGGAGGCGACGCTCACCTCCGAGCTCGACTCCCGTCGACCGATCGACCTGGTCGTCTCCGCCGCCGAGATGCCGGAGGACGCCGCGGAGAAGACCGCGGAGATCGACGGCATGGACTCCGCCCACGCCGCCGCCCGCGGAGACATCGACGTCGACGTCGAGGAGCCCATGACGCTCTACGGCGCAGACCCCGAGACGGTCCGGGAGGTTTCCCATCGGCCCGAGATGGCCGACGAGCTGAGCGACGGCATCGTCCTGCTGGGCGAGGAGCGGGCCGAGCGCTTCGACGTGACCGATGGCGAGGTCCTGCAGGTCCAGGGCGCCGACGGCGCGGAGCATGAGCTGACGGTGCAGGTCGACGCGAACCTGCAGATGTCGCTCGTGACCCCGGCGACCCTCGAGCAGCTGCTCGGGAAGAGCACCGATCCGGTGGTGCTGGGCGATTTCGCGGACCCGGGCACCGCGGCGCGCGAGGGCATCACCGCACTGGACCTCGTCGACGCCGTGAACCAGCAGATCTCGGGCGAGGGCTACTCGGAGGCCTCCGCGGACTTCGGCGGGACGGAGCGGGAGTCGTACGCGCAGATCCTCTCGATCCTGCTCGGCATCACGATCGCGCTGCTGGCCGTCGCCGTGCTGGTCGCCCTCGTGGGCGTCGCGAACACGCTCAGCCTCGGCGTCATCGAACGCACCGGGGAGAATGCCCTGCTGCGTGCTCTGGGGACCACCCGGCGCCAGATGCGGGCGATGCTCGGCTGGGAGGGCGTGCTGCTCGCCCTGGTCGGGGCGGTGCTCGGCATTGTGCTGGGCAGCGTCTACGGGGTCCTCGGCATCAATGCCCTGCTGGGCTCGACGTACCCGGTCTCGATCACCATCCCCTGGGGCCAGCTCGGCCTCGTGCTGGTGCTCGCCCTCCTCGCCGGCGTCCTCGCCTCGGTGCTGCCGGGCCGCGCCGCCGCACGGACGGCTCCGGCCGCCGCCCTGGCCGACGCGGACTGAGACGCCACAGGCCCCGCATCAGACAGGCCCCGCTCCGGAGCGCTCCGGAGCGGGGCCTGTCTGATGCGGCAGCGCGCACCGTCGGCCGGGCATCGCCCGACAGGAACCGGGGCTGCGCGTCAAGCACGGGGCTCCGGCTGTGCGTCAAGCACGGGGCTCGGGTTGCGCGTCAGGCGCGGGGCCCCGGTTTCGCGTCCGTCCGGGCGCTGCAGGTGCGCGTCAGCTCGCGCGATCCGGCAGCGGCGTCGAGCGCACCAGGCGCAGCAGCAGCACGAACACCGCGATCGCGAGGGCCAGGCCGAGCGCACCCTGCCAGTACATGCCGCCGCGCAGCATGCTCGAGGCGACCAGGGCCTGGAACATCTGCCACGTGATCCCGTAGCCGAGACCGAAACGCCCCTTGACCAGGACCGAACGCGAAGCGAGCGCAGTGCCGACGGCGAAGATGATCAGGAAGATGCCCAGGCCTGTCCCGAGGCGCGCATGCAGGTTCCCGGCGGAGACCATCACGAAGCAGAACGTCGCCGCCGCGAGCAGCAGGAGCGTCTCGATGCCGAGCAGCCCGGCCGCCGCCGGGCGCAGGCGCGGGCTGGGATCCTCGACGTCGGCGGGTCGGCCGTCGGCGCGACGGGGCGTGCTGGATCCGGTGGGCTGGGCATTGCGGGGCATGACGGAACTGTATCCGTGCCGGCTTCCCGCGGCGCGCCACGAGACGCTCCCCAAGCACTCCTGGCGCTCTTTCGCAACGCTTCCGTGCGGGGCATCACGCCGCTGAGGAGCCGTGTGGGAAGTGCCACCCAGGTCGGGCATCCAGGCCCTTGTCGAGTCCGCGACCGCCCCAGAGAATGGAGGTCGGCTCGCTCGCGACGCCGCGATCCGCAGGTTCGTCCGCGGCACCAGCATTCGCGACGATGAGCCGGATATCCGAGAACGCCCCTTGATGGTGCGACCCTCGCCGCGTCACGCCCCACGGGGTGAGGCGTGGCGTTCTGGAAAGAGAGAGTGACGATGGACTGGCGCCACCGTGCCGAGTGCCTCAACCATGATCCCGAGCTGTTCTTCCCGATCGGGAACACGGGACCGGCGATCACGCAGATCCAGGAGGCGAAGGCGGTGTGCCAGAAGTGCGACGTCATGACCGCCTGCCTGAAGTTCGCTCTCGAGTCCGGTCAGGACTCAGGCGTCTGGGGCGGCCTCTCCGAGGATGAGCGCCGCTCCCTCAAGCGCCGCAACGCGCGCGCCCGCCGCGCCAGCTGACCCGCCGTCCTGCGGCGCACCTCCGCAAGGGGCGGCGCCGCAGGAATCTCGCACGCTCAGCCCAGCCGTCGTCCGCGGACGACCCCGTACTGATCAGATGCTCAGCGGGTCCAGGTACACCTCGACCAGTGCTCGGGTGCCGCCCTCGGGGCGGCTCTCCCAGGTCAGGGTTCCGCCCAGCTGACCCTGCACCAGGGTCAGGGCGATATTGGTGCCCAGCCCGGTCGGCTTGGCCATCCCCATCCCGTCGCCATCGTCCTCGATGGTGATGACCAGATGCGATCCCGTCCGCTCGCTGCGCACGGTGAGGGTGCCGCCGCAGTCCGAGAGCCCGTGCTCGACAGCATTCGTGGCCAGCTCGGTGACGACCAGGGCCAGCGGCGTCGCCTCCTCGGCACGGATCGTGCCCACGCGTCCGATCTTCTCGGTGCGCACCTCGACCTGGTTCTCGGTGAGCCGCGGCGTCCCCTCGCGATGCACGCTGGCGCTCGCCGCGTCCACGGCCAACCGCAGGCAGCGATCGATCACCTCGTCGAAGTGGACCGCCTCCTCGGAGCCCTGCAGCAGCGACTCGTGCACCAGCGCGATGGTCGACACACGTCGCATCGCTTCGTTCACCGCCTCGCGCGCCTCGTCGGACGTCATCCGTCGCGACTGCATGCGCAGCAGCGCAGCGACCGTCTGCAGATTGTTCTTGACCCGGTGGTGGACCTCCCGGATCGTCGCGTCCTTGGTGATCAGCTCCCGTTCGCGACGACGCAGCTCGGTCACATCGCGCACCAGGATGATCGCGCCGGTGCGCTCTCCGCGCTCGGTCAGCGGGACCGCCCGCAGCGAGAGGGTTCCGCCGCGCGCCTGCATGTCCGAGCGCCAGGCCGCGCGCCCCATGAGCACCAGCGGCAGGGACTCGTCGACGGGTGAACGGGACTGCAGCACCTCGGTGGAGAGCTCGGCGAGGGTGATCCCCTCCATCGATCCCTCGATGCCGAAGCGGTGGAACGCCGACAGCGCATTGGGTGAGGCCCACTGCACGACTCCGCCGCCGTCGAGCTCGACCACACCGTCGCCGACGCGGGGCGCTCCGCGCCGAGGCGGGATCGGGGCGCCCTCGATCGGGAACGCCCCGGCTTCCAGCATGCGCAGCACCCGGCTGCCGAGGTCGTGCTGATGGATCTCGTTGGCGGACCGCATGCCGTCATGGACCGGGCTCTCCGTGGCCAGGACCGCGAGGGTGCGGCCGTCCTTGCGCACCGGGACCAGCAGGCCCGAGGCCTCGCGGCCCTCCCGTTCGATGGTGCTCGGCCGACGGGTGGGCTCGGCCCCGTTCAGCAGCGCGGGGATCTCGGAGTCCGTGTCCTCGTCCAGCACGATCCCGACGGGATCCTCGTAGTACACGGTTGATCCGGTCGCGGGTCGGCAGTGGGCGACGGCCTGGGCGCCCTCCAGGGTCTGGATCCACAGCACGAGGTCGGACCGGAGGAGGTCGGAGACCAGATTCCAATCCCCGACCAGGTGCTGCAGCCAGTCGGCTTCCTTCTCGGAGAGACCGCGGACGTCAGTGAGGAACTTGGACAGGCTCGGCATGTGATCAGGATAGACGCCGATCATCGGGCCAGCGCACGCCGACCGGCGTCGGCACTGACTTAGGCTGTGGCGGACCGATCCCCCAGGGAGGACGAGGAATGAAGCTCCGCGAGACGTTGAACCTGCCCCTGCCCGTGCGCGCCGTCGCCACGATGTACGCCGACGAGGACTACACCGCGATCCGTCGCGAGACGCTCGGCGCGAACAGCGCCGACTCGACCGTCGACGGGGATCCGAGCGGTGCCTTCACCGTACGCACGGAGCTCACCATGCCCACAGACCGGGTCCCGGACATCGTGCGGCCCTTCGTGGGATCGTCCGTGACGATCCGCGAGGAGCAGGCCTGGTCCGCGCCGGCGCCGGATGGCAGTCGCACCGGCACGATGTCGCTCGACGTGGCCGGCACTCCGGCCGGGTTGACGGCCTCGGTGCGGCTGGTCCCTAGCGGATCGCTGACCAGCACCGTCGAGATCGATGGTGAGCTCGTCGCCAAGATCCCCCTGCTCGGCTCCCGCATCGAGAAGGCTGCCGTCCCCTATGTCTCCACCGTGCTCCGGCGCGAGGAGAAGTCCGCAGCCACCTACCAGGCGAAGCACTCCGACTGAGCGCGAGTCAGGGTCCGGCAGGAGTCGGCGTCCGGCAGGTTTCAAAATCCGGCAGAAGTCGACGTCCGGCAGGAGTCAGTGCGCGGCGCTGCCGTCCGGATCCTGGGCCTTCCCCTCCAGATAGGTCAGGGCATCGGCCGTCTCGCTGGGGTCGAACCACAGGAGAGCGGGATCGGTGTCATCCGCGTCGGCCGCTGCGGCATCCAGCTCGGTGACGTGCATGCTGGCGATCCGTGCGTGCGTCGCCACGCGAGTGCGCAGTCCGAACGCTCCGCCGCTCTCGACAGCCTCCTCGAAGGCGTTGTCGGGGGCATCGGCGGCGATCACCAGGGCACGGGCGTCCGCAGCGCCGGCGAGCAGCGCGACATGGACGGCGTCCTGGATGGCCTCGTACTCGAGATCCTCCTCATCCTGGTCCGGGCGGTCGGTGCGTGCCGAGGCAGTGACGCCCCAGGCCGATCTGCCCTCCGGCAGCTCGAGCTGGGTGCTCGCACTGCTCAGCGCGAGGCGATCGGGGTCGGTCAGCGGCAGATAGATCCTCATGGCGGTCATCTTCTCACCCCCGCGAGGAGGCCGTTCCGCGCCGCTGCCGGCTCCCGTGCGCTCACTCCGCCGCGAGGACGGCCGCTGCTGACGCGTCGGCATCGACACCCGCAGTCCCGGATTCCTCGGGAGCATGTCCGAGCACGGCCGCAGAACCCGCGATCTCACGAAGCGCTCTGCGCAGGCTCGAACGCGGAGCGGACTCGGCCAGCAGCGCACCGTCCCATGACGCCGTCCGGCAGGTGGTGGGGTCGTCCGGCAGAAGGTGCAGCGTGGCCACTGGGATCCGTGACGTGATCAGGTCACGGATCCGGTCCCTGGGGATCGGTGCGCCCACCCGGTTCACGATCACGTGCAGCTCCTCCACACCGAGCTCCTGGAGCCGCGTATGGTCACGCAGCAGCCGGGTGATGCTCACCGGATCGGCGGAGACCACGGCGAGCACGGCGTCCGCGCTCTCCAGAGTGCTGATGGCGGCGGCGTTCCGCTGGGGCGCCGCGGTGTCGTAGCTGAGTTCCTCATCCTCTTCGAGGACGGGCCCGACATCGGCGACGACGAGTCCTCCTCGGCGCGAGAGTGCTTGCCAGACACCGTCCATCGAGGTGCGACGCACCTCGGACCAACGAGCCGGCACCCCGATCCCGCTGAGCAGTCGCAGCCGCGGCTGGGCCAGAGGCAGCAGGGCGGCGAGCGCGTCGTCGTCCAGAGTGTCCCGGTCATGGGCCCGACAGGCAGCGACCAGACCGGGCGTCTCATCCAGGACCCCGAGGATCTGACTCAGGGAGGGGCCGTAGGTGTCGGCGTCGACGAGCACGGTCTCATGTCCGGCGAGCGCGCTCTCGGCGGCGAGGTTCACGGCGACGGTGGAGCGTCCCGGCGCTCCCGTCGGCCCCCAGACGGCCACCAGGCGGCCTCGGACATGAGGGCCCTCGTGGGCGGCGTCCTGCATCCAGGCGTCCGCCTGGTCCTCCTCGGAGGCGACGGCGGAGGTGAGCACGGTGAGGATCTCGCCGATCGGTGCGTCGGCAGGCAGCACGTGGCGCAGCCCGAGCGACGTCTGCTCGGAGGCTCCATCGGAGCGCAGGCCCACCACCGCGGCATCGCGCATCAGCGCAGCCAGCGGATCCCGCCCGAGCCCTCGCACGGTGAGATCGATGAGCACCACGTCGCCGATGCCGGCTGCGGTCACGGCCAGCGTCTCGGCGAGGTCGGCGCATCGGCGCACCACGCGGGCGGTGCGGGTCATGTCGATGGCGAGGTCATGGACGATGCGCACCTCGTCGCTTCCGGAGGCGCACAGGACGACGTCGATCATGGGGTGACCCCATAGGCGCCGGGCACACCGATCACGTCGAGCCGTTCGTCGCGCGAGAGGACCTGCAGGACGGCCGCGAGATCGTCGCTGGGGACCAGCACTTCGACGGCCATCGAGCGCATGCCCAGCGAGCTGCCCTCGTCGATCGAGCGGACGATGCCGCGCTCCACAAGCAGCTCGGCTTCGACGTCGCCGCTCTCCTGTGCCGGGGCGGTGTGCCAGAGTTCGACGCTCGCCCCGGGTGCGACGGATTCCGCCACCGTCGAGTCCACGGGTATGACGATCGGGCGCAGCGGGACGTCCGCGGATTGGCCCACAGCGGAGAGCGGGAGCAGCTCCCCGGCCTGGACCGCGCGGGTCGCGACGGACCCGTCGGGGATCGCCTCGATCGCACCGAGGTAGAGATCGTGCTGATCTCCGAGGCGCATCTCCACGAGGGTGAGGTTGTCGGGATCGATCGGATCGCCCGGCACGATCGGTGAGCGGGCCACGAGCACGGGGGTGGTCTCGGCCAGCCGTGAGACCAGGAGAGCTCCCATCAGCACACTCGCGACGACCAGCACGACGCCCACGATCAGCCGCGGATCCTTCCACCGAGGCCGGCGCAGTCTCATCACTGGTGCACTCACTGCCACGCGCTCCTCCTGCTGCTGTGCCCGACCCCGCGTCGCGCCCCGCCAGAGGCTACGGGAACGTCACGACTGCGAGTCGAGGGGCGCACGGATTGTGGATAACTCAGAGCGCCGGACACCCACGAGGTTGTCCACACGTCCTCTCCGGGAGAACGCAGGACGGTGTGAGACTATCCGGGTCGTGACAGGTGAACCGATCGGGAAGGAACGTCGATGACTCCTCGCTTCGTACCGCTATCTGATGTCGCAGAGACGCTCTCGATCTCCGCTTCCCAGGCGTATGCACTGGTCAGATCGGGCGAACTGCGGGCCATCAAGGTAGGCGGCCGCGGTCAGTGGCGCGTGGAGGTCTCGGAGATCGAGTCCTATATCGAGCGCAGCTACGCGGCGACGGCCCACATCCTGGAGGCTGAGCGCGAGCTCGAGCGCCAGAAGTCCGACGGCAAGAGCTGAGCCGAGCCCACTTCTGCGCCAGATGCTTCCGAGCCGCCCATTCCCCGCCCGACGTTCCGGCCCCGCTCCCCGCGCGACGTTCCGGCCCCGCTCCCCGCGCGATACCGTCCCCCGCCGCGCCCGCCGCGCCCGCCGCGCCCCTGTCAGCGTCCCGAATTCTCGATTTCCCGCAGCAGTTCCCGCGGCTGCGGGTCAGCCACAGTGCGATCTCACGGTCCCTCTCGTCTCAGCGAGGGATCACGGCCAGCAGCGCGGCCATCGCCACGGTGACTCTGACCGACCCGGGAACCGCCCCGTGCTCGCCGGTGGGCAGGGACTGCACGTCCAGGCTGTCGGCGCCGACCGCGGCGATCCGTCCCATGATCCTGCCGGCTGCGGTCTCCAGACGCACGATGCTGCGATCCCGCGCGATCGCCCGCAGCACTGATCCCAGGCCGAGCGGAGAGAGCAGCGATTCCTCCGCCGGGCGCGCACGCGCGGGAAGCCCCTGGACCAAGGAGACCGCAGGCATCGGGATGACCGCTCTCTGAGAGCTCTCCGGGTCTCGCAACGCCACCCAGGCCTCTCCGACCTCCTCGACGAGCCCTTCGAGACGCAGATCCGTCCCGACGTGAAGAGTCAGGACCGAGCGCCCGGCGCCGCGCAGACGGTCCGCCAGGGACAGCTGCGCACGTTCGGCGCGTGCAAGATCCTCCGCAACCGCACGCATCTCCTCCCGCTCCTGGTGCTCGAATCGACCCTCCAGGTCGTCGAAGATCCGCTCGAATCGCATGCCGTCACTGTAGGCGCATCGTTGCTGCGCAGGGCCGATTCGCCCCCAACGGGCAGTGCCCTCGCCCGCCACACCCGCACGACACGGCGACAGGAGCGCACCTCTCCTCCCCCGCACGACTCGTCCACACACCTCCGGACGCCCCTTGCGTTATGACCCACCGCACATTACTTTTCTCTCTCAGAAGCCAACGACATCAAACTGCATCAAATGACAGCGTGCGGGGTGTGAGGGGCACGACGAGGGGGATCGATGGAGAGCAGAACGGAAGCGGTCCGCGCCGCTCATCCGGCGAGAGCGCTGTGCGGAGGAGGGTTCTCAGGCGCCGGGGCACTCGCCATGGCCGCCACGGCCTCGGCACTCTGGCCAGCCGCCATCGACGGACACGGACAGGCCGGGTTGATCGCCTGGGTGCTCGTCGCGGCGGCGACGACGGGCGCAGCGCTGTGCCTGTATCTGGCAGTGATCTGGTCCCTGGCGGGCCTCGTGCTCATGATCGGGCCGGCGAGCCGAACAGGCACTGCCCTGCTCGGCGCGCTGCGGATCCTCGCACCGCAGCTGGCACGACGGATCCTCGTCGGCACCGTCCTGGCCACCACGGCCACCGGTCTGGCGCTCGTCCCGGCCAGTGCCTCGACCACGGGGCCGTCGGCCGGCTCGGGTCGGAGCGTCGACGCCGTGGCCATCTCCTCCGAGCTGACGCCCGCCCTGCCCGTCGGATCCGATCCGGACCCGGAAGCCTCAGCTCCCACCGTGAGCCCGGACGATGCCGAGGCGCCGCGCCCCGGCCTCGGCTGGGGTGAGAGTGCTGCCGGCGTGCCCGCGCCCGAGGAGCAGCCTCTCGCCGCGGACCTCGCCGACGACCCCACGGAGGGCACCGGCACCCCCGGCGCAGCATCCCTCGAGCAGGAAGCACCGGCCGAGCAGCAGGGCCCTCTGCACGAGGCCGATGCTCCCTCCTCCCCGGGCACCGTCGTGGTGCACGCCGGGGACACACTCTGGAGCATCACCGACGATCTGCTCGGTCCGGCTCCGGAGGACCCGTCCGAGATCGCTGCGGCCTGGCCACTTCTCCACGAGGCCAACCGCGACGTGATCGGGCACAACCCCGACCATCTCGAACCCGGACAGGAACTCACCGTGCCCGCACCCCTCACCTCTCAGGAGTCGTCATGACCACCACCGATCAGCGCGTCGTCACCGGTGGTGAGTCGACGGAGAACCTGGACCTCGACGATCCGCGGATCGTGGAGCGGATGGTCGCTCCAGTGGCTCGGCGGGCCGTGGAGATCGTCCGGGACATGCGACCCGAGAACGCCCTGGCCCGGATCGTCACACCGGACGTGGGCAAGCTGCTGTCGCGGCGCGCCGCGCTGACGCGGCGCCTGCGTGCGACCACGGGGTATGCGCCGCCTCAGCGCATGCAGGTGAGCGGGGTGCGCACCTGCGTGGTCAACGAGCAGACGGTCGAGGCCAGCTGTGTGCTGCGCGAGCCCGGCCGTGCCCGTTTCCTCGCGATGCGGTGGGAACTGCGCCATTCGGGCTGGCGGGTCACGGTGCTCGAGATCGGGTGACGTCAGCCGTTCGGACGACGCACAGAGAAACAGACGCACTACGAACACACGGCGCAGAGACGCAGAGACGCAGAGACGCACGGTGCCGCCACAGATGATCCTGTGCCGGCACCGTGCGTCTGCACGTGATAAGGACAATCGGAGAGCCGGGCGACGTGCAGCCCACCCGGCGGGGCCGTTCACCTCGCCCATCCTCCGGTCAGCGCTTGGCTCATCGCCCGTCCCCGGCGCCGACGCTTGACGCATCCGCCCGTCCCGGCATCAGCGCTTGGCTCGTCGCCGGTCCGAGGGGTCAGCCCTTGCGCCGGCGGGCCCCGCGGGGGCCGCGGTTCTCTGCCGGAGCGCCCTCTGGCTTGTCCGAGGTCGTGCTGCCCGCAGCGGAGGCCCCTGTGGAACCGGCCTGCTTGGCTCGTCGACGGCGCTCGGCGCGGGAGAGGCTGCCCTCGTCCTGCACACCGCTGCCCTCGGCCGAGGAGTAGCGGAGCTGCCCCGAGCGGGGACCGTCATCCAGTCCCTTGGCGGTCAGCACGATGCCGTTTTCGTCGACGGGGTCCTCCTCGTCCGAGCCCGGCTCCGACGCGGAGGCGGGCTCGACGGCGCCATCGGCCGTCTTCTGCTCGCCGACCCGCTGTGCCGCGGCAGCCAGTGCCGCACCGGTCGCGGTGGTGGTGCGCAGCAGGTCGCTGACGGCCTTCGGCACCACGGGCTCCGCCTTCTGGACCTGCACCTCGAGGTTGTAGATGTAGCCGACCACGTCTTCCTTGATGCCCGCGATCATCTCGTTGAACATCAGGTGGCCCTCGCGCTCGTACTCGATGAGCGGATCACGCTGGGCCATCGCCCGCAGACCGATGCCCTCCTTGAGGTAGTCCATCTCGTAGAGGTGCTCGCGCCAACGGCGATCCATCACCGACAGCAGCACGCGGCGCTGCAGCTGATGCATGCCGTCCTCGCCGAGCTCCTCAGCACGGTTCTCGTAGGCGACGCGAGCATCGGCGAGGATCTCCTCGCGGAGCAGGTCCGCTCCGAGGTTCTCCTGGCCGTTGACCTCGTCGACGAGCTCCTCCGCCGTGATCGAGACGGGGAAGGCGGGCCGCAGGGCGCCCCACAGCTCCTCGAGGTCGAAGTCCTCGGCGTTCTTCCCCTTGGTGTGGGAGTCGACGGTGCCGCCGATGACCTCGTCGATGAACCGCTCGACGTGCTCATCGAGGTCCTCGCCCTCGAGGATGCGCGCACGCTCCTCGTACAGCTTCTTGCGCTGCTTGGTCAGGACGTCGTCGTACTTCAGGACGTTCTTGCGGATCTCGGCGTTACGGGACTCGATCGAGTTCTGCGCACGCTGGATGGCGCCGGAGACCATGCGACCGGTCAGCGGGATCGACTCGTCGACGCCGCCGCGGGCCAGCAGGGACTCGGCGGCCCCGGAGTTGAACAGCCGCATGAGGTCATCCTGCAGCGAGAGGTAGAAGCGGGACTCGCCGGGGTCGCCCTGACGTCCCGAACGGCCGCGCAGCTGGTTGTCGATACGACGCGACTCGTGACGCTCGGTGCCCAGCACGTACAGACCGCCGAGCTCGACGACCTCGTCGTGCTGCTCCGCCACGGCCGCCTTGGCCTTCTCGATCTCCTCGTCCCAGGCGGCCTCATAGCCCTCGGGATCCTCCTCGGAGTCCAGACCGCGCTTCTCGACGGCGGCGTGCGCCATGAACTCGACGTTGCCGCCGAGCATGATGTCGGTGCCTCGGCCGGCCATGTTGGTGGCCACGGTGACCGAGCCCTTCGCGCCGGCCATCGCGATGATCGCGGCCTCGCCGGCGTGGTTCTTCGCGTTGAGGACCTCATGGTCCACACCCTGCGCGGTCAGCATCTTGGAGAGGTACTCGGACTTCTCGACGCTGGTGGTGCCCACGAGGACGGGCTGGCCGCGGTCGTGGCGCTCCACGATGTCCTCGACGACCGCATCGAACTTCGCCTTCTCGGTGCGGTAGATCCGGTCCGGCTCGTCCGCACGCTGCATCTCGCGGTGCGTGGGGATCGGGACCACGCCGAGGTCGTAGGTGTTCATGAACTCGGCGGCCTCGGTCTCGGCCGTACCGGTCATTCCCGAGATCTTGTCGTAGAGCTTGAAGTAGTTCTGGAGGGTGATCGTGGCGAGGGTCTGGTTCTCCGCCTTGATCTTCACCCCCTCCTTGGCCTCGATCGCCTGGTGCATGCCCTCGTTGTAGCGACGGCCGGCGAGGATACGGCCGGTGTGCTCGTCGACGATCATGACCTCGCCGTTGAGCACGACGTAGTCCTTGTCGCGCTTGAAGAGCTCCTTGGCCTTGATGGCGTTGTTGAGGAAGCCGATCAGCGGGGTGTTGAGGGACTCGTAGAGGTTCTCGATGCCGAGGTGGTCCTCGACCTTGTCGATGCCGCTCTCCAGCACGCCCACGGTGCGCTTCTTCTCGTCCACCTCGTAGTCGCGGTCACGACGCAGGAGCTTGACGACCTTCGCGAACTCGCTGAACCACTTGTTGGCGTCGCCCGAACCGGGTCCGGAGATGATCAGCGGGGTGCGGGCCTCGTCGATGAGGATCGAGTCGACCTCATCGACGATCACGAAGCTGTGGCCGCGCTGGACGCGATCATCGGGCGAGAGCGACATGTTGTCACGCAGATAGTCGAAGCCGAACTCGTTGTTCGTGCCGTAGGTGATGTCCGCCGCGTACTGCTCGCGACGCTCCTCCGGTGTCATCCCGGATTTGATCACGCCCGTGGTGAGCCCGAGGCTGCGGAAGACGCGCCCCATGATGTCGCTCTGGTAGCCGGCGAGGTAGTCATTGACGGTGACCACATGGACGCCCTTGCCCGAGAGCCCGTTGAGGTAGGCCGGCAGCGTGGCGACCAGGGTCTTGCCCTCACCGGTCTTCATCTCGGCGATGCGCCCTCGGTGCAGCGCGGCGCCGCCCATGACCTGCACGTCGTACGGACGCTGGCCCAGGGTGCGGTGGGCCGCCTCGCGGACCGCGGCGAAGGCCTCGACCATGATGTCGTCAAGGGTTTCGCCGTCCTCGAGCCGGGCCTTGAAGCTGTCGGTCTCCCCGCGCAGCTCATCGTCGGTGAGGTCGGTGAAGACGTCCTCGGCCTCCCCTACCTTCTTGGCGATGGACTCGAGCCGGCGCAGCTCACGGCCTTCGCCGGCGCGCAGGATCTTGTCGAAGAGGTTGACCACTCGTGCTCCCGTAGTTCTGGAATGTGTCCTGACGGACGGCTGGTGCCTGACCCATCGTAAGCGTCACCTCGCTCAGAGGTGACGACGTGCGCGCATCCTCACGCTGACGCGT
This sequence comes from Brachybacterium sp. JB7, assembly GCF_003335205.1. NCBI lineage: Bacteria > Bacillati > Actinomycetota > Actinomycetes > Micrococcales > Dermabacteraceae > Brachybacterium > Brachybacterium sp. JB7. Next base: position 219,619 of record NZ_QPGN01000006.1, read on the forward strand.
GGCTCGCGGCCGCGTCTCCGCGCTCGCTCGCCGCCTCGGTGTGGGCCGCGAGCGCGGCCGAGAGCTCCCGGTCCCCACTCGCCGCGTCGACCTCGATCCGTTCCAGGCCCTGCCAGGTGGCGGCACGGCGCAGCTCGACGGCCAGCGCTGCGACCACGGCCTCGTCGGCCGGGCGTTGGCGGGTGGGCAGATGGGGAAGCTCCTCCCGGAAGACCCCGCGCACCTCGAGCGTTCCCCGGGTCCTGTCCGCCTTGAGGTCCACGCGGGCGGGGAACACGTCACCGAGGAGGAAGAGCAGGGAGTAATAGCCGCTGGTCCGCTTCGCGGCGGGCGTATAGATCCCGATCCGGTAGTCCACGTCGAACAGTCGTTCCAGGCGCGGCCGATGGAAGACGATCGGGTCGAAGGGGCTGACCAGCGCGGCCGTCCGCAGCGGTGTCGGAGCGGGAGCATCGCGGTGCAGCAGCATCGTGCGCCGGCCTGCCGGATGCTCGACCTGCACCTCCGTCACCTCGCCCGAGGTCAGCAGCTGCTCGATCGCGGGGCGGGCGTCCCGCAGGCGAAGTCGGAAATAGTCCGCGAGCGAGGCGGGCTCGGCGATGCCCGAGGAGCGGGCTGCGAGCGCCATGAGCTGCTCGTGACTCGTCCGGTCCTGCCGGTCGTGCGGCGCCGTGGGGGACGAGGGGTCGAAGGCTGCGAGCTCGTCGAGCCGCTGAAAGGCGCCGGGGACCGGCACGTAGAGGCGCTCGAACTGGCTGTTGCGGCCCACGCAGTCCAGGATCCCGGCGCGGAACAGGTACTCGACGGTCCACTGGCTCGCGGTGCGCCGCCACCCCCAGCCCTCGCCGCGCTCGGTGTCCCCCAGATGCCGCGAGAGGGCGGCCGCGCTGACCGGCCCCAGCTCGTCGCACGCAGCGAGGATCCGGGCGAACAGGTCGGGCGAGGAGGCCGCGGCCTCGCGGATGCGGCCCCAGTCTCGCGTCGCGGCGGCGCGCCGCCGGAAATCCAGCAGATCGTGGACGTGTTCGGTGGCGAAGGTGGCCTCATGGGCGAGCGCTTCCTTCACCAGGCGGGATCGGCCGGGTCGTGAGGCGCGCTCCAGGGCGGCCGTGTCCCAGCTGCCAGTGCGGGTGAACACCGGCAGGTGATGGGCCCGCTCGAAGATGTTCACCGAGTCGATCTGGAGGAAATGGGTGCGTTCGAGCGTGGCGCGCAGTGCGCGTCGGCTCACCGCGGCGGACGGGAGCGCCATACGTCGGGCCCGTCCCATGCCCTGGGCACGCAGAGCTATCCGCCGTGCGTTCGTCCAGCTGAGGGTCGCGGTCATCAGTGGTGGGCTCCGGTCGGATCGGGACGGACCGAGGTCCGGGCGGGAGAGCACGTGCGCATCTCCCACCCGGACCGGTCGAGCAGGGTCAGGAGGACGACGGGAGCTCGGCGTCGAGCTCGATCACGCCGTAGTTCCAGCCCTTGCGGCGGTAGACCACCTTGGGATTCCCGGAATCCCCGTCGACGAAGAGGAAGAAGTCATGGCCGACGAGCTCCATCTGGTAGAGCGCGTCGTCGATGCTCATCGGCTTCGCCGCGTGCTTCTTCTCGCGGATCACGACCGGGCTGCCGGAATCGGCGAGGTCCGTCTCGTGCGGCGCGGTGGGGTCCGAGGTCTCCGCGGCGGGCTCCGAGGGGGTCTCCTGGAGCGCGGCCGGCAGTTCCTGATCAGCGGGCAGGGTGCGCAGGCTCTCGCCCGATCCCTGACGAGAGCGGTCCCGACCACGACGGTGGTCCTTGCGCTTGTCCCGTGCGCGGCGCAGACGTTCGAGCAGCTTCCCGTAAGCGATGTCGAGGGCTCCGTAGAGGTCATCCGCGCGGGCTTCCGAACGGACGATGGAGCCGCTGTCGTGAACGGTGAGCTCGACGCGGTCGCTGAGTTCGGCCTGCCGGGGGTTCTTCTCCTGTGAGATCTCCACGTCCACCCTCAGCGCTGCGGGCGCGAGCTGGGTGACCTTATCGAGCTTGTCGGTGAGATGACGACGGAATCGGTCCGGGACGTCCATATGGCGTCCGACGACATTGATCTCCATGAGGTGTTCTCCTCCTATCCGGGTGCGGCCGCTCTGAGCCCGGCCGCAGTGGCTCTTCGGCTGGGGTGCGCACCTCCTGGGGAGAGGATGACCGGCGGACTGTGCCGGGTCACGTCAGCATGCCATGTTTTCCTCCGAGTTGTCTGGTGGTCCGTCCTGTGGATTCACGAGGTGTCTGCTCGTGCGCCCCGTGGAGTCACGATGCCCTCGCCTCGGGACGGGTTCGCGGGACTGCGACCGGATCGACGCGACCTGCATGGTCAGGCGGGCAGCTGTGCGCTGTGGGCGGGTGGGATCCTTGCGGACGCGATGACGGCTGCCCCGAGCACGTCCATCCCCGCCTCGGTGAGCGCTTCATGCGTCCCGCGCAGTGTGGACCCGGTGGTCACGACGTCGTCGACGATGACGACAGAGGTGGCGCTCTGCCCGGCGCGGTGAGCTCTGCGACCGGTCACGCGGATCTCCCGCGTCCTTCGCTGCCGGGCACCCTGCCCCTCCTGAGCGGTGGTGGGTGCGGAGCGCAGCAGCAGCGGAGTGCCGCTCCCCGCACGGCTGAGGCCTCTCACGAGCTCGACGGTATGGTCCTCGCCCCGTCGCAGGCGGGCGCCGAGACGGGACGGGACCGGCACCAGCGCCGGCTCGGACACCTCGGCGTCCTCGGCAAGCGCTGCGACCGCCGGACCCAGGGCCCGTGCCAGCGGCGCCCCGAGGTGGAGCATCCCGCCGTTCTTCCAGGCGAGCACGAGCCGTTGCAGGGGCCCGCTGTACTCCCCCAGAGCGAGCACCGGAAGCACTGGGGAATGGTCCACCCCGGCCGGCAGGAGCAGGCCGTCGCGCTCCTGCTCGTGGACTCGTGCGGCGGTGAGATGCTGCAGGGCGTCGCATGCGGAGTCGACGCGGATCGGCGGGGCTGCGAGAAGCGCGGTGCAGTCCGGGCACAGCCAGGAGCCCTCCGCGCCGCAGGGACACTGCCGAGGAGCGATGAGCGAGCAGGTCTGGGCGATGATCTCCCACCACAGAGGAGGCTCCGCTCGGCGTCTGTCCGGAGGACCGTCTCTGCGCCTGCCCGGATATGCGTCTGTGCGCCTGCCCGGACGCCGGTCTCTGCGCCCGCCCGTGGGCGGGGTCGGGCTCCGGCCCGCGGCCTCGCCCCTGCCGCCGGCTCCGTTCGCGTAGCCCTGCTCGTCCATGACCGGATTCCAGCAGGTCGCGGGCGCCACGTGCTCGAGCTGCCCGCGAGTGTTGATGCCGGGCCCGTGGGGAGGAACGGTCGAGCCGGGCCGCGGGACGAAGGCAAGAGACGCGGGACGAGGCGGCGAGCGGCGAGCGGCGAAGGGCGAGAGACAAGGGGCGAGTGAAGAGCGACGAGCGACGAGCGACGAGCGACGCTGCAGCGCTCGGGACGGCTCAGTAGAACGACGGGTCGTGGGCCTCGAGATCGACGACGGACCACCGGCTGCCATCACTGCGCAGCAGATCCCCGTCGGATGTCCCGGCCCAGATGGTCTCCCCCACGACGGTGCCTGCGATGCGATCGGTCGTCGACCGGACGGAGGGCAGCGGGTCGCGACCGGAGGTGAGATCGAGGATCTGCCCGCGCAGCTCCCCGGTGCCCGGGTCGGAGCCGAGCAGGATGAGCCCCACCTCGTCGTACCAGCTCGCCTGGGTGACGTCCGAGAGGAAGGTGCGCACCTGGTCCGGCTGGGTGAGGGAGCTCGGCACCCCGTCCGCATCCCGGATCACGGCGCACAGGTCCAGCTGCGATCCGGCCGAATCGGTCGAGAGCACCATCATCCGGGTCGAATCGGCGGCGATGTCCAGCGCCCTCACCTCACGGCCACGGAGCCACGGCACGTCGACCTTCACGTCCTGGCCCGGCCCGCTGCCGGCCAGTGCGAGCATCACGCCCGCGCTGCGCACGGTCGAGGTCCACACCAGCCCGGCGTCATCGACACGCGGCGGGACGAACTCACCGCCGGTCGCGGCCTCTCGGGGCGGAACCGAACCGTCGGTCGAGGCGAGCAGCACCACGGTGCCGTCATCGGTGAGCGCGGCGGCGAGCCCGCCCTCCTGCGCGATCACCGGAGAGGTGAGGGCCTGCTCCGCGAGGTCCGGCACCAGCTGGGCGGCCGGCGCGTCCATGCTGGGATCGTTGAGGGAGATGATGCCGGTGGGGCCGGCCGCGATCGGGCGGTGTCCGGGAAGCGCCCGTTCGATCGTGTGCTCCTCACCGGCCGAGTACTCCTCATCGTTGCGCACGAGGCGGATCCCCGACAGCGAGCGCAGAGAACGCAGTGAGGATTCGATCTGCGCCAGGGCCTGGGCCCGCTCCTCGACGCGCAGAGCGAGGACCGACCAGGGCACGTCGACCTCCGGGGTGCCGTCCGCGGCGGTGGTGACGACCGCATCAGCGATATCGGGAGCATCGGGCACCGCGCTGCGCACGGCGCCCTTGAGGAAGAGCGCCGGCCCCGCCACGAGCGCCTCGAGCACGGCGGCAGCACCGCGCTGCAGGGAGAACCAGCGGTGGTCGGGGACGAGATGGCGACCGCGGGCGTCGAGGAAGTACAGACGTGCGGGCGCGAAGAGCGTCTCGAACGCCGCCTCGGACAGGAAGATGCCGTCCGGCACCTCACCGATCCGCCATTGGTCCTCGACCTGCTCCATCGTGACCTCCACGTTCTGGGAGACAGGGCCGGAGAGGACGCTGCGCACACCCGAGCCGTCCACCACGGCGACCACCTGGAGCACGAGCACCATCGAGGTCTCGTCGACCTCCTTGACCTCGAGCTCCTGGCTGCTGGAGTAGATCGTGATCCCGGCGGCGGGCCGCCAGCGCGCACTCAGCTCATCGGTGAGATAGGAGCGGGCGACAGCGAAGTCCTCCTCCGAGCCCACGCCTGCCTGCACGAACCCGGAGACCACCTGCTGCGCGGTGGCGTCCTCCGCGGGCGGGAGCGCCTGCACGTACGGGGCCCCGGGCTGGACACGACCGCTCAGCGGCCTGCTGTCGATCGGGGAGCCGGTGGGGATGCGCGCGCACGCCGCACCGAGTCCCAGGACGGTGACGGCGCCGGCGGCGTGCAGCACGGTGCGACGTGGGGGCCTCATCCTCGTCCTCCTGGCATCGGGTTCTCGCCCTCCGGTTCGGCGTCCGGCGCGGCGTCGGACAGATCGGGCAGATTGCCCGGACCGATCGGGATCTCGCCGGTCGGAGTGACCGAGTAGGTGCCGGTCAGGTCGCGGTCGAAACGTCGCTCCAGACGCAGCGGGGACCGTGTGATCGTGCCGCCGGGTCGGCGCGGCAGGGTCAGGCGGAACACAGCACCGCGGCCCTCCTGGCCCCAGGCCTGCAACCATCCGGTGTGCAGTCGCGCGTCCTCCGCGGAGATCGAGAGCCCCAGGCCCGTCCCGCCGAGGGTCCGAGCACGGGAGGGGTCCGCTCTCCAGAAGCGGTCGAACACGTGCTGCGCATCCTTCGGGGAGATGCCGTGGCCGTAGTCCTGCACCACCACCGCGACGGAGTCCTCGTTCGAGGAGGTCTGCACCAGGACGGGCCCGCCCGCGCCGTGCTCGATCGCGTTGGTGAGCAGATTGCGCAGCACCCGGTCGACCCGGCGGGCGTCGACCACCGCGCTCATCTCGCGTCCTGCCAGATGCACGTCCAGGAGACATCCGCGCGCTCCGGCCAGCGGCCGCACGTCGTCGATCGCGCGGACCACGAGGGCGTCGAGATCCTCGCGGTGCGCCTCCAGCTCTACTGCCCCGGCGTCGAAGCGCGAGATCTCCAGCAGGTCCGCGAGCAGCACGTCGAAGCGTTCCACCTGGGCGGAGAGGAGTTCTGCCGTGCGCTGCAGGTCGCCGGGCAGGTCGGGGCGACGGCTGTCGAGCACGGAGGAGGCCATCCGGATCGTGGTCAGCGGAGTGCGCAGCTCGTGGGAGACGTCGGAGACGAACCGCTGCTGGAGGCGGGAGAGCTCCGTGAGGTCGTCGACCTTCTGCGCGAGGCTGCGCGCCATGTCGTTGAAGGACTCCCCCACCCGGGCGAGCTCGTCGGCCCCGGAGACCTCGACGCGGCTGTCGAGGTCGCCACCGGCGATGCGCTCGGCCGCGCGGGCCGCATGCTTCAGCGGGGTCGTCACCAGGCGGGCCACGGCGATCGCGATGCCGACGACGAGAGCCAGCAGGACTCCGCCACCGCCGAAGAGCACGCTCTGCACGAAGCCGAGGGTCTCCTGCTCCTCCTGCATGGAGTACACGAGATAGAGATCGTAGGAGCCGACCCCGGGGACCATCACCCGGGTGCCCACGAGCAGTGCCGGCACCGTGCGCCCCTGGGAGTCCTCCCGGCCGATCGAGCGCCAGGACACGGCGTCCGGGCTCGCGGCCACCGCGGCGGAGAACTCGTCGTCGACCTCGTCGAACAGAGTGCGGTCGGAGGAGGCGACAGGGAAGACCGTCTCGGAGGTCTCCACCGGGAGCAGGGCGACCTCCCGGCGGTCGCCGCCGCCCTGGCCGCCTGCGGACTGGACGAAGGCGTTCACTGCATCCTGGCGCTGGGTGCTGGTGGCGCTGGAGAGCTGGGTGAGGCTGTCGGAGAGGTCACGGCGCACCTCGACGGTCTCCTCGAGCACTCGGTCGCGCCGCTGCTCGTACAGCCCGTCGGCGATCACGGAGGAGAGATAGGCGCCGACGGCGAGCATGGCCAGGATCGACAGCAGCGTCGTGACCAGCACGACCCTCAGCGCGAGCGGCCAGCCGCGCGGGTCTGCGGCGCGAGCGAGCCGTACGGAGGCGGGCGCCTCCGCCGCCCCTTCGGCCACTGTGCTCACGGACGGTCCGACGTTCTCAGGACGCGCTCCCGGCGCGATAGCCGACCCCGCGGACGGTGACGACGATGCGCGGGTTCTCGGGGTCGTGCTCGATCTTCGAGCGCAGGCGCTGGACGTGCACGTTGACCAGACGGGTGTCCGCGCTGTGCCGGTACCCCCAGACATCCCGCAGGAGCACGTCTCGTGTGAACACCTGCCACGGCTTGCGCGCGAGCTGCGTGAGCAGATCGAACTCGAGCGGGGTGAGGGCGATCAGCTCCCCGTCGCGACGCACCTCGTGCCCGTCGACGTCGATCGAGAGGTCCCCGATCGCCAGCTGCTCCGTGGTGGGCGGCTCCACGCGGCGCACCCGCGCCTTGATCCGTGCCACGAGCTCTTCGGGTTCGAAGGGCTTGGTGAGGTAGTCGTCGGCTCCGGCCTCGAGCCCCTCGACCACATCAGCGGTATCGGTGCGGGCGGTCAGCATGATGATCGGGACCCCGGACTCGCGGCGCAGGCGCCGACAGACCTCGATGCCGTCCATTCCGGGCAGCATGAGGTCGAGCAGGACCAGATCGGGCCGAAGTCGCGGGAAGGTCTCCAGCGCGGAGGCGCCGTCGGGCGAGGTGGCCACTTCGTAGCCCTTGCCGCGCAGGACGATCCCGACCATCTCGGCGATCGCCTGGTCGTCGTCAACCACGAGGATCCGAGAAGGCGTCGTCATACGGCTCATTGTGCCACCGGCACTCCCTTTCCGAGCGCATCCCCGGATGATGGGGTGTCCGGAAGACGCATGACCATCGACGTTCGTCGGATCGGTGCAGGGCCCAGGAGTCCGTAGGTTGTCCTGGAGGACATCGCATCCCGCCCACCGGCCGCCGCCGGATCCCGGGTGCCGACGGACAGCAGGAGGACAGATGAGCACGGGCTGGACCGCACCGGGAGCGACCGAGGGAAGCTCCCAGCCCGACCCCACGGCGCCCCAGGGCTCCGTCGATACGCACCCCGCGCCGTCGCAGGGGGCACCGTCGGGGGCTCCTGCGCCGCAGGGACCCCGACGTGAGCTCGTGCAGGACATCCCGCTGTTCCCGCTGCGTCCGCTCAGCGTCGGCGAGGTCTTCGGCGCCGCCCTGCGCATCTATCGACTGCGGGCTCGCACCGTGCTGGGCCTGGCCGCCATCGTCTACGGGGTCGCCTTCGTGCTCGTCACCGCCACCACCGGGGCCGGGATGATCCCCGTCTTCGGGGACGTGCAGGCGCTGATGGAGGATCCCGAGGCGTCGGGCTCGAGCGACTACGGCACTTCGCAGATGCTCCTGACGGTCGTCTCCTCCCTGATCACCGGGATCTTCACGATGGTCGCCTCCTCCCTGGTCACGGTGGCGCTGACCCACGTGGCGATCGGTGAGGCGACCGGACGCGGCGCGAGCACGTCGCAGATGTGGGCGACGGTCCGGCGTCTCGCACTGCCCGCGATCGGCGTGAGCCTGCTGCTCGGCGTGCTCGGCACGGTGGCCTTCGCACTGCCCGCCGCCCTCGGCACGCTGCCGCTCCTCCTGCTCCAGGAGCCGACGGTGCTCACGATCGGCGCGCTCGTCGTCGGCGTGCTGATCGGGATCCTCGTCGCCCTGTGGATCTGGGCGCGCATGCTCCTGGCGATCCCCGCCCTGGTGGTCGAGCGCACCGGAGTGTTCGGCTCCATCGCACGATCCTTCCGCATGACCGCCGGTCGCAAGCTGTGGCGGGTCCTCGGCGTGGGTGTGCTGCTCTACGTGTGCTACACGCTCGGCACGCAGGTGATCTCCGGCGTGTTCAGCGTCGTCGCGATGATCGTCTACGTGGCGATCCTGCTGGCGTCGAGCATGCAGGGCCTGGTCCTGGGACTCGTCCTGATGACGATCATCATGATGATCGGCTCCTACCTCGCCACCGTGCTGCTGGCCCCGTTCCTCTCCGCCGGATTCGCTGCGGTCTACGCGGACAACCGCATGCGTCATGAGGCCTGGGACATCGACCTGATGCGCAGCTCGCGCGAGAACTGGTCGACGGACAGCACCCGATGATCGACGCAGGACCTCCGGTCTATGCAGGCCCTCCGGTCCCGGATCCGGACGAGGCGCGCTCGCGCGTCTTCGATGAGCTCTCCAAGGCCGAGTACGACGACTCCCCCGGATTCGTCCAATGGCTGCTCGGCGTGATCGAGCGCTGGCTCACCGACCTCTTCGACAGCGTCGACGGCACCTCCACCGTGCAGGTGGGGCTCGCGATCGCGCTGATGGCCGTGCTCCTCGTGGTGGTCGTGCTCGTGCTGCGACGCACCGGCCTGGTCCGGCGCAGCCACACGCTGGCCGTCGCTCCCGGTCTGGACGCCGACCCCGTGCTCAGCGCGCACGACCTGCGCGAGCAGGCTCGCACGGCGCTGAACGCCGGCCGCTTCGACGACGGCACCGTGCTCGCGCTGCGCGCTCTGGTCCGGGACCTCGAGGTCCGCACCCTGCTGGACGTCACCTCCGGGATGACCGCGCACGAAGCGGCCGCCCGCGCCGCCGCTCCGTATCCCGATCTGCGCGGACGCCTCCTGCGCGGGGCCGATGCCTTCGACACCGCCGCGTACTCGCACCGGCCCGCCACGGCGAAGGCGGCCGACGATCTGCTGAGGCTCGCCGAGTACATCGCCGAATCCGCCCCGGACCTCTCCACCGCGGACGACGTCGCCGCCGAGAACTCGACGCACGAGGACTCGACCCGGAACGAGGTCGGCGCGTGAGCACCCCTCCCCTCCCGTCCTCCACCGCCGCGACCGTGGGTGCGGAAGCCGCATCGACCGCGGGCGCTGCCGCCTCGTCCCCGTCGCCAGGTCGCGCCGCCGGCTCCTCCCCACAGACCGAGCAGCGTCGGCCCTGGCTGACCGTGCTGGTGGTCCTCGCGGTGCTCGGTGCGGTGCTGGCCTCCGTGGCCCGCGGCTACTACCGCGACGGCCCCCTCGAGCCGGACGCCCCGACCGGGCAGGGATCCAAGGCCGTGGTGCAGGTGCTCGAAGGGCTCGGCGTCGACGTGGAGGTCTATCGGCACACCGCGGATGCTGCGGCGGACCTGCGTGCGGGCCGCACGGTGCTGGTCACCGACCCGCGCGGGCTCTCTTCGACGCAGCTCTCCGCGCTCGCCGAGGCCCACGAGCAGGGCCCGGGTCGGCTCGTGCTGGTCCAACCGGATGACGAGGCGCTGTATGCCCTCGCCCCGGACATCACGCGGTCCGGCTCGCTGAGCACCGCGAGCGATCTGTCCCCGGGCCCCGAGTGCGGGGATCTCTCCCAGGGAGCTCGGACGGTGCACGTGCCCGGGGAGGACGGGCTGCGCGGCTCCTCGAGCCTCTACCGCGCGAGCGGGGAGGCGCGGTCGTGCTTCGCCGCGGAGAAGGGCGGCCTCGTAGCCGGTGCCGATCGACTCGTCGTGCTGGGCAGCGCCGATCTGCTCACCAACGACGGGGTCGCCGACGCCGACAACTCCGCGCTGGTGCTCAACACGCTCGGGGTCGACGGCGAGCTCACCTGGTACGTCCCCTCCGCCGGCGACCCCCTGGGATCCGACGGACAGGACCTGCTGACCTACCTGCCCGACTGGGCCGGTCCCCTCCTGCTGTGGCTCCTGCTGACCGCCGTGATCGCGGTGATCGCCGTCGCGCGCCGCTTCGGCCCGGTGGTCGTCGAACCGCTGCCGGTGACGGTGCGCCCGCAGGAGATCGTGCTGGGCCGCGCCCGACTGCTGCAGCAGGCCGACGCCCGGGACGCCGCCGCGACGTCCCTGCGCTCGGCCACGGCCACCCGTCTCGCGGACCGGCTCGGCCTGCGCCGTGAATCCGCGCTCGACGGCCTGGTGATGGCGCTGGCCCCCCATGTCGACCGTTCGCCCGAGCAGCTGCGCACGCTGCTCGGACCCACCCCCGTCCCCGACGACCAGTCCCTCGTGCGCCTGGCGCAGGACCTCGACGTACTCGAGAAGGAGATCGACCGATGACCGACACCACCCCCGGTGCCTCCCCGACCCCCGAACCGGCCGGCAGCGCCCCCGCCCCGAGCTCCGCGCAGGGAATCGGCGCGCACGGAGCCGATCCGCAGGCGGTCGACCCGCAGGAGGTCGACGGTCCGTCCGTCGATCAGGACACCCGCGCCGACCTGCAGCGCCTCTCGACCGAGATCCACAAGGGTGTGGTGGGCCAGGACGCGGCGGTGACCAGCCTCGTCGTCGCGCTGCTGTGCCGTGGCCACGTGCTCCTCGAGGGCGTGCCCGGCGTCGCGAAGACGCTGCTGGTGCGCTCCCTGGCGGCCGCCCTCGACGTGAGGATGCGCCGCGTGCAGTTCACGCCGGACATGATGCCCGGCGACATCACCGGCTCCCTGATCTACGACAACACCACGAGCGATCTCGTCTTCCGAGAGGGCCCGGTGTTCACGAATCTGCTGCTGGCCGACGAGATCAACCGCACCCCGCCCAAGACCCAGTCGGCCCTCCTGGAGGCGATGGAGGAACGGCAGGTCACCGTCGACGGTGCGAGCCGTCCGCTGCCCGATCCGTTCCTGGTGATCGCCACCCAGAACCCGCTCGAGTTCGACGGCACCTACACGCTGCCCGAGGCACAGCTGGACCGCTTCCTGCTCAAGGCCGTCATGCCCCTGCCCGATCGCGAGGTCGAGGTGGGAGTGCTGCGCCGGCATGCGGACGGCTTCGACACCACCGACCTCGCCGCGATGGGACTGGGTCCCGTGGTGGACGTGCCGTCGCTGCACCGCGCCCAGCAGGACGTCTCCCAGGTGGTCGCCGAGGACCCCGTCGTGCAGTACATCGTCGACGTGTGCCGCGCCACCCGTCGTTCGCCCAGCCTGTCGCTCGGGGTCTCGCCCCGTGGTGCGATCGCGCTGCTGCGCACCTCGCGGGCCTGGGCGTACCTCACCGGGCGCGATTTCATCACCCCGGACGACGTCAAGATGATGGCCCCGGCCACGCTGTCCCACCGCGTCCGTCTGACCACCGAATCCGAGCTCGAAGGAACCCAGGTCGAGTCCGTGCTGGCTGCGACCCTCGCCTCCGTGCCGGTGCCCCGCTGAGGCCCCGTCCATGAGGATCTCCCTGACTCCGCGCGCGGCCCTGGTCGCGCTCCTGGCGCTGCCGGTGATCGTGCTGTGGCCGAGATGGTGGACGCTGCTGGCGATGTTCGTGCTGTGGGCTCTCGTGGTGCTCGTCGACGCCTTCCGTGCCGCGAACCCGGCGTCGATCCGGGTGCGCCGCGAGTCCCCGGTGCAGGTCAGGCTCGGCAGGTCGGCGACGGGCCGGCTGCTGCTGACCAACCCGACCTCGCGCCCGGGTCGGCTCGAGGTGCGCGATGCCTGGAACCCCACCGCGGGGCTCGCCGCACAGCGCTCGACCGTGCTGGTCCCCTCCCTCGAGCGCCGTGCGATCGCGCAGACCTTCACCCCGACCCGCCGCGGCGAGCACTCCTCGCGCGCGCTGCTCATCAGCTCCCGCGGGCCGTGGGGGCTGGCCCGGCGCACTGCTCCGGCCGACGCCCCGGGCCGTCTTCTCGCCCTGCACCCCTTCGGCTCCCGACGCCATCTGCCCTCCCGCGTCCAGCGGCTGCGCGAGATCGAGGGTCTCGCAGCGGTCCACCAGCGCGGCCAGGGCACCGAGTTCGACTCGCTGCGGGACTTCGTGGACGGCGACGACGTGCGCTCGATCGACTGGCGAGCCACCGCCCGACGCCGCAGCGTGGTGGTACGCACGTGGCGCCCCGAGCGCGACCGGCATGTGCTGATCGTGGTGGACACCTCCCGCACGTCGGCGAGCAGGCTGGGCGAGTCCACCCGGCTGGACGCCGCGTTCGACGCGGCCCTGCTGCTCACGGCCCTCGCGGGTCAGGCCGGCGACCGCGTGGATCTGCTGTGCATCGACCGCATCGCCCACGTCTCGGTGCTCGGCTCGACCCGGACGAAGGTGCTCCACGACGTCGTCGCCGCCACCGCTGCGGTGGATCCGGCGCTGGTCGAGACCGACTGGGAGCTCGCTGCCGCCGCCATCGCCGAGCGTTCCCGGCGCGGTTCCCTCGTGGTGCTGGTGACGCCCGTGGAGGCCTCCGTGATGCACACCGGCCTGCTTCCGGTCGCCGCCCGGATCGCGAAGGACCATCCGCTGGTGGTGGCCTCCGTCTCCGACCCGGCCCTCGAGCAGCTCGCGGCGGGGCGCGGGGACATCGAGTCGGTCTATCGTGCCGCGGCCGCCGAGCGCGCCCGCGCCGAGCGCACCGGGGTCTCCCGTGCCTTCGAGCGGGTGGGTGCCCACGTCGTCGATGCCGCCCCGGACCACGCACCCCAGGCCCTCGCCGACACCTACCTCGCCCTCAAGGCCGCCGGGCGGCTCTGAGAGCCTGCGGCGAGGCGACGCGAGGCGCGGCGCGGCGCGGCGCGAGCCACGGGTACTCGTCAGTCGGCCGTGGCGCGGCGCGGCGAGGCGAGGCGAGGCGAGCGCGAGCCTCGGGTCCTCGTCAGCCCGCCGTGGCGACGCTGTCGCCCACCAGCTCCTCGGAGAGGTCCCCGGTGACTCCGCGACGATGCACCTGACGGCCGCGCCCGAGCATGAAGACCATGAAGGCCGCCCACGCGAGGACCCCCAGGCCGATGCGCACGGCGGGCGGCAGCGAGCTGGGGGTCACGAACGCCTCGAGCACGCCGGAGATCAGCAGCACCGGAACCAGACCGATCGCGACCGTCACCAGTGCCCGCGCGGCGTGCGACAGCGCCCACCGTCGTGGCAGAGAGCCGGGGCGCACCCAGGCCCAGAAGGTGCGCAGCCCGGCACCGGCGCCCACGAGCACCGCGGTGATCTCGAGCAGGCCGTGCGGTAGCAGGTACACGAAGAAGGTGTCCAGCCCGCCGTAAGCGCCCATCACGCCACCGGAGAGCCCCACGTTCAGGCCGTTCTGCACCAGCATGATCAGCGGCCAGAACCCGGTCACGCCGAACACCACGGCCTGCACGGTGATCCAGGCGTTGTTCGTCCAGACCTGGGCGGCGAACCCCGAGGCCTGCCCCTCGAAGTAGTAGGAGACGAAATCGCGCTCCGCCAGGGAGCGCTGCGCCTCCTCGGGCAGCACGAGGCTGCGGGCGACGGGATCGGTACCGAAGTACACGCCGGTCAGGACCGCCGAGACCAGGAAGATCGCTGCGGAGAGCGCCACCGCCCAGCGAGCCTCGTACAGCCCCGCGGGGAGGTCCTCCCACAGGAACGTGCGGGCGTGCTTCCACAGAGGGGTCCGGGCACCCGTGATGCGCAGGCGAGCTCGGTGCAGCAGCAGCGAGAGCCGGGCCGTGAGCGCCGGGTCCGGATTCGTCGAGCGCACGGTCGACAGGTGGGTTGACGTCTCCTGGTACAGGGCGAGCAGCTCGTCGATGCCGGCCGCATCGAGCCGGCGGGCTCGTGTCAGGGTCGCGAGCCGTTCCCACTGCAGTCGGTGCACGGCGATGAATGCGTCGGTGTCCACCACTTCAGCGTAGGTTCTCGCTACGCCCACGACCGCCGACGAAAGTCGGAGGCCGATGCTCCGGAAGCCGACGGTCGGTGCTGACTGCCCGGGCGCGCTGCTGACAGGATGGGGTCATGGCAACGATGGGCTCCGCCGCACCGGTCCTGCACCGCACCGAGGCAGACGCGATGATCACCGGGGACGCCGTGCTGCTGGATCTGCGCACCGCGTCCTTCCCCTCGCGCATGCTCGCGGCGGCGATCGACGGAGCGATCCAGCTGGTGCTCCTCACGCTCGGCACCGTCGCGGTGGTCGCCACCGCCGCCCGCGCGGATCTCGACGACGGGCTGATCACCGCCGCAATCATCACGGTGTCCGTCACCGCCTACGTCGGCTATCCCGTCCTGTGCGAACTGCTGATGCGCGGCCGCTCGGTGGGCCGACTCGCGCTGGGCACCCGCGTGGTGCGGGACGACGGCGGGCCGGTCCATGTGCGTCAGAGCCTCCTGCGCGCCGTGATGGCGATGCTCGAGATCTGGTCGACCGCCGGCTCCCTCGCGCTCACCTGCGCGGTGCTCGACCGCAAGTCCCGTCGCCTGGGCGACCTGCTGGCCGGGACGATCGTGATCCAGGAGCGCATGGCGGCCCTCGAGCCGCAGCGCCCCGATGTGCCCGAGCGCCTGCTGCCATGGGCGGAGTCTGCTGACGTCGGACGGCTTCCGGTGACGCTGCTGCAGGACATCCGCTCGTTCCTGCCCCGCGCGGCCCGGATCAACCCCGAGTCGCGTCTGCAGCTCTCGCGCGATCTGCTGCGGCGCACGCTCCCGTTCGTCGCTCCCGCGCCGCCACCGGGCACGGCTCCTGAGGAGTTCCTGGCCGCGGTGCTCGCCGAGCGCTCCCGCCGTGACGAGGAGCGGCTGCGCCGGGCGCAGAACCGGCGCCAGGAGCTGGCGGACGAAGTCCGCGCGTTCCCCTTCAGCGCCTGACCCCGCGCGGCTCAGGGGCCGCGGGTCAGCGGGAGCGCACGCCGAGGGCTCGCAGGCCTCGTGGGCGAAGACGTGCTCGGGACGTCAGCGCAGGAGACCAGCGCTGGCAGCCAGCGCAGGAGGTCAGCGCCCGGCGATCAGCACCGGGATGCCGTCTTGGACCGGGTGGCATCGTGCGCAGCCGTCGCACTGCAGGGCGGCGTCCACGTCCCGCAGCTCGCCGCCGCAGTCCGGACAGCGCAGCAGCGACCGCACCCAGGCGGGAACGTCCGCACCGCTCGCACCGGCCGGCAGTCGGCGCGGATCCTCCGTGGCCGTCTTCTCCACCACCGGGGCGGTGCCGTCGGCACGCGCTGCACCGGCCTCCGCGGACAGGCCTTCGCCGTCGGCCCCACCGGTCTCGTCCTCGACGGGCGCGTCGTCGCCGTCGTGCGCGGGCTCCTCGCCGTCGGTGGTCCATACGGAGACGGCCGGGGCGAGGTCCTCGTCCTGCGCGATCGTGAGGATCTCGTCCCTGATGCGGATCATCGTGGACTCGCGCTGCGCCTCGACGTTCAGTCGCAGCAGCGGCTCGGTGTTCGAGGACCGCAGTGAGAACCACCAGCGGTCCTCCGGTGCGGCGCCCTCGTCCCAGTGCACGACGGTCAGGCCGTCCAGGTCATCCGTGCTCGCGCCGGGCAGTTCGCGCACGTGTGCGCGCACCCGTTCGCGGGCCGCGACGCCATCCTCGACGCGGGAGTTGATCTCCCTGCTCGAGGGGTAGGGGTCGTGCTCGGCGACCAGGGCGGAGAGTGGTCCGTCGGTCTCGGCGAGCGCTGCCAGCACGTGCAGGGCGGCGAGCATGCCGGAGTCGGCGAAGAAGAAGTCCCGGAAGTAGTAGTGCGCGGAGTGCTCGCCGCCGAAGACGGCATCGTGCTCGGCCATGATCGCCTTGATCAAGGAGTGGCCGACGGGTGAGCGCACCAGCTCTCCCCCGGCTGCGGCCACTGTCTCTGCGACATGGCGCGAGGAGACCAGGTTCGCGACGACGGCGGGACGCTCCTGGCCCGACTGCTGAGCGCGGGCCACCTCGCGGCGGGCGATGAGCGCGGTGATCGCGGAGGGCGGCACCAGGGTTCCGGATTCGTCCAGCACCACGCAGCGGTCGGCGTCGCCGTCGAAGGCGAGGCCGAGGTCCGCTCCCTCGCGCACCACGGCGGCCTGCAGCTCGTGGAGGTTCTCACGGTTCAGGGGGTCGGCGGGGTGGTTCGGGAAGGTCCCGTCGAGCTCGAAGTGCAGCGGGCGCAGCTCCAGCTGATCGAGGCGTCCGAGCACGGCGGGCGCCGTGTGGCCCGCCATGGCGTTGGCGGCATCGACGACGAGGCGCAGCGGGCGCTCGGAGGGGATCGTGACGAGATCGTGGAGGGTGCCGGCGTAGTCCGGCAGCGTGTCCAGCACCTGGACCCGGCCCTCGCCGGTGGTGGGGATCTCGCCCGTTGCGAGGTAGGCCTCGGCGCGGCGGCGGATCTCGTCCAGGCCCGTGTCGCGGCTGATCGGAGCGGCTCCGGGCAGGCACAGCTTGAGGCCGTTGTCGGCAGGCGGGTTGTGCGAGGCGGTGATCATCACCCCGGCGGCGCGATGCAGCCCCGAGGCGCAGTAGAGCTGGTCAGTCGAGGCGAGACCGGCATCGGCGACGAAGGCTCCGCGTCGTACGGCACCGTCGATCACGGCGTCGGCCAGATCGGGCGAGCTGACCCGCATGTCGTGGGCGACGATCACGGCGGGTGCCTCGAGGAAGTCCGCGAAGGCCGCGCCGAGGGCACGGGCGACGTCCACGCTCAGCTCCTCGCCGGCGATGCCGCGCACGTCGTAGGCCTTCACCAGTCGCGAGAGGTCGGCACCTCCTGCCTCGGGACGCTCGGAGCGGAGGTCAGTCATCCGGGCCCCTGAGCACATGCAGGTGCCGCGGCCCCGTCTCCGCGTTCTCGCGTGCCCGGTGCGCCGCGCCGGACGCCCCGGCAGGTCGGGTCGCCGCGCGACGCGGCGGGGTGAGGGAGGCGGGGGTCGCGCGGGCGGGCGCACGGCGTCGCGAGGGCCAGCAGGTCGTCGCTGACCTCCTCGCGCCGCGCCCGCGCAGCAAGCTCCAGCCGCGCGGCGCGGTCATCCCGGCCGCGTGCTCGCGGCAGAGGTCATAGGCATGGGGTTCGCTGACCCGTGACAACGGGCCCAGCACCGCGGTGGAGTCCTCGTACACGAAGGTCAAGGAACTCACGGCAGGCCGCGAGCAGGCGGTTCGGGAGCATTCACGGGCTGGCACGCCCGGCAGTCTACTCAGGAGGTGCGTCGCTCCCCCGGCGGCGCGCCCTGACCGGTCCGGACGTGGCGCAGACCGCTACTGTGAACGCATGGATGTCGAGCCTCTCCGCCCGGGGTCGCCGGGCCCGCGCCAGGGTCCGCGCCGTCGCGATCGACGGGGCCGTGGTCGTCGCTGGGACCTGATCCCTCCGCATCTGCCCGGGTATCGCACCCGCCGGGAGCAGTTCGACGACCTGGTCGCCGATTCCGGTGCGGCCCTCGCTGAACGCTTCCCCCGTCGTCTGGCCCATCTCCAGGTGCTGGTCGAGGAGGTCCCACCGACGGATCCTGCCCCGTGGGAGGACGCGACGGTGCTGCTGGGCCGTGCGCTGCCGCCGAGCCGCGAGCATCCGGCACGGGTGATCGTGTACCGCCGCCCGATCCAGACCCGCTGCGCAGATGATCTGGAGCTGGAGACCCTGGTGCGCCAGGTGCTCTCCGAGCAGATCGGCTCCCTGCTGCACATCGAGCCGGAGGACGTCGACCCCGGCGCCTGGAGCGAGTAGGGACGCGGACCGCACGCCCGGTGGATGGTGCCGGTGGGATGCTGCCGGTCCCGGCGGACGCTGCGGACACTGCGGACCGGGAGAGTCAGTCCTGCACCCGCACGGTGAGCGTCTCGCCGCTCTGCTGCGCGGACAGCACGGGCAGCGAGGAGAGCAGCACCCCGTCGGCGCCATCGCTCTCGCGCTGCATCCAGGAGGCCCGCACGGCGCCCGGCACCTCGGGGACCACAGTGAGTCCGCTGGCCGGGGCGCCATCGACCGCGAGGGCCCGGGAGGAGACCCACACCGAGGCGTCCGCCGCGAGATCGACCTCGACCGGGGTCCCGGCGGAGCCGTCCGCGGCCAGCGGCACGATGCTCACGGACCCGGCCGTCTCGGCGGTGAGCGTCAGCCCACCGGCTGCCCCCTCGGCCGGCAGGGCCAGGACTCCGCTGGTGCCCAGTGCGGGAGCCGAGGAGACCAGTGTGAAATCGACGGGCGTGCCGAGGGTGTCCCCCGAGAGCTCTGCGCCGAGCGCGGAGCTGCGGGTCACGGCGAGCACGGGATCCGCCGCGGTGACGCTCACGGTGTAGGAGCCGTCCTTCAGCCCCGTGAGCGGGACCCGCACCACAGTGCCCGCGGGCACCTCGACGTCCTCGAGCCCGGCGGCGGCGATCGGGCCGTCCGCCCCGGAGACCGCGACGGAGGCGGTGGTGTCGCTGCCCTGGGGGTTGGTGAGCACGAGCTCGGGCTCGGTGCCCAGGACGTTCACCCCCGGCATGACCTGTTCGACGCCCGCCCCGGGGAGCGGGTCGAGGATCTCGGCCCCGCCGGGGGTGAGGCCGTCGCGCTCGGTGGTCTGGATGTGCATCGACAGCGGCGCGCCGAGCACCGAGGCCCGCACGCCGACGGCCTCGTGCCCGCCGGCGACGGATTCGAGCAGCACGCGCTCCTCGTCGCCGGGTGCGACGACGACCTGGCTGCGGCCCGCCATCGACGCCGGCCCGTCCTCGGTCCACACCTGGACCGAGGCCGTCGCGGGGCGCTGGGTCGGATTGCGCAGCACCAGAACGGAGCTGTCGCCCGAGGCGGTCGAGGCGCCGAGGAACGACGCGTCCGTGGTCGGTTCGGCGCAGCGGGTCAGGGCGAGCGACCGGAAGTCGCCGCTGGTGGTCGCGGTGGACTGCGCCGTATCGGCGACCGGGCGTCCCCCCTCGGCGGAGGCGGCGCGCACCACGGCGGAGTCCTCGAGCGTGGGGACCTGCTGGACGCCGACGCCGAGATCGGCCGAGGCCGTGGTGTCCTCGACGACGTCGCCCTCGGAGTCCTCTGTGGTGAGCACAGGGGCGCGGACGGTGCCGTCGTCCTCCTGGAGGGTCTCGGAGCTGCTCACCCGCCCGAACAGGACGGAGGAGTCGGGTTCGAGGGCGACGGAGCCGATCCCCACGCTCGTGGAGGGCGGCTCGACGGACAGCTCGGCATCGCCTGCTTCCTCGAGCAGGGCGTCGGGCACCTGGAGCGGCCCGGGGCACCGGCTGGACATCGCGCCGGGACGGGAGTCGGTCTCCGCCCGGGTGACGGCGGTCGGCTCGGAGGCAGGCGTCATCGCGATGACGCCGACGGCGGCCGCGAGCGGGAGCAGCGAGGCGAGGGCGAGCAGCGGACGCACCGGGCCGCGGTGCTCGTCGCGCGGCCTC